>JBKJJI010000066.1:0-3575 GCA_046598115.1 Acidimicrobiia bacterium
CCGCCGAGGCGAGGGCTTCGTGTCCGCGGTGGTCGCATTGCGGAGCCACGAAGCCGAGGCCATGACGCACGGGAAGCCCGCGTACGCGCGCGCGATCCCGTGGCCGGCGTGGTGCTGGCGCTGCGAGATGGCGTACATCGTCGGGGTTCCTCGGGTCGGTGAGCGGTCTCGTGTGGAAGTTCCAATGAAGCAGGTTGGGCGGGGTCAAGTCAAGGGAATTAGCGTGCCCCGATGGCCACCCCAGATCTCACCCCAGATCTCACCCCCGTCCTCGACCTGCTCGAGGCCCAGCGGGCCGAGGATCTGCACGCCGGAGCGCAGGTATACGTCTCCCGCCACGGCGAGGTGCTCCTCGACACCGCGGTCGGCGAGTCGTCCGACGGGCGGACGTTGCGGACCGACGACCTCATGCTCTGGTACTCGTCGGGCAAGCCCTGGACCGTCGTCGCCCTCCTCCAGCTGTGGGAGCAGGGCCGGCTCGGCCTCGACGACCGCATCGCCGATCACCTCGACGGTTGGGGCAACGGCAAGGAGCGGGCCACCATCCGCCACGTCCTCACCCACACCGGCGGCTTCCCGATGTTCGGCGACCGGACCTACGACACGGATCTCCCCTTCGACGAGACCCTCGCCGCGACGATCGCGACTCCGGCCGCGTGGGAGCCCGGCACCCGAGCCGGCTACCACCCTGCGAGCGGCTGGCGGGTCCTCGGCGGCATCGTCGAGCAGATCGACGGTCGACGCATCGACGCGTACGTCCGCGAGGAGATCGCAGAGCCGCTCGGGTGCACCGACTGCCACATGGGCCTCGAGACCGACCGGCAACGTGCGTACGGCGACCGGATCGTGCCGGTGCACTGGACCGGCCACCGGATGCCGAAGATCATCGACGGCGCGCTGCAGATGGTCCCCTACGAGATCGACAAGGTCCACAACGAGCCGTGGCACGTCGCCAAGGTCGAGCCCGGCGGAGGGATGCGCGGTCCGGCAAACCAGCTCGGTCGCTTCTACGAGTCCCTGCTCGGCCACGGCCCGCGTCTGCTCGAGCCGACCACGGTCGAGCTCATGGGGGCGGTGCACCGGTGGGGAGTGAAGGACCACACCTTCGGCATCAAGATCCCATGGGGGCTCGGCGTCCAGGTCGACTTCACCGGCGGCACCGGCCGACGCGCGTTCGGGCACGGCGGCATGGCGTCGTCGCGAGGGCTCGCCGACCCCGAGACCGGCCTCGTGATGGTGGTCGTCGCGAACGGGCTCGCCGGCCTGGAGGAGAACGAGCGCCGCAACCTCGACGTCACCGACGCCGTCTACACGGCGCTCGGCGACGAGGTCGCACCGCTGCGACGGTCGGCGGCGAAGTCGCGGGAAGCGCTCGGCTTCAGCTCCTGAACGGCCGCGCCCGCCGACGGCGTTCCTGAGGAACCGCACAGCCGGCTCTCAGGTTGCCTTCGCGAGACTCGCCAGCGACGCTCACCCGATCCGAGAGAAATTCCATGGTCCGCCGCACACTCGCTCTGGTCGCCGCCACGCTCGTGGTCGGAGGGCTCTCGATCGCCCCCGCTGGGGCCGACACGTCGCCGAAGGGGTCGGGCGGCGTCGATGTCACCGAGCTGCCGGTGGGCGACGATCCGGTCTCCTCCCCCGAGGTCGGCAAGGTGTTCTCGTGTCAGACCAGCTTCCCGTCGAACGCGCCAGGCGCGTTCAGCACCGGCGACTGGTTCAACGGCGACGGCACGTGGGACCTCACCAAGAAGCCGACCGTCGACGGCGAGGTCGCCTGGCCCGACGCCGAGGTCACCATCACGACCGAGGGATCGAGCCGGATCATCAGCGGGAACGGGCTGCCCACCGAGCAGACGACCGGGACGTTCCCGGTGTCGTCGAGCGACGACGCCTACTCCTTCGACCGCAACCCCAACTCGATCTCCGCGCAGTCGGTCACGATCACGCTCCCGAAGAACCCGAAGGTCGCCGACCAGCCGTCGTGCACGAGCCTCGGCACGATCGGGATCTTCACCAACGGGGTGCAGATCTACAACGCACTCGACGCGGGTAGCCGCGACGCCGCGGCCTCCGAGATCCAGGACTCGTGCGACGGACATCCCGAGCGCAGCGGCACGTACCACTACCACTCTGCATCGGCGTGCGTGCTCGACGATCTCGACACCGGGTCGGGCCATTCGAACCTCGTGGGCTACGCCGCTGATGGCTTCGGGATCTACGGGACCCGCGGCACCAACGGCGTCGACGTCAACAACGCCGACCTCGACGAGTGCCACGGGCACACGCACAAGGTGAAGTTCAACGCGAAGTTGCAGAAGATCTACCACTACCACCTCACCGCCGAGTACCCGTACACGATCGGCTGCTACAAGGGCGCGCCGGTCAGCACGAACGGGTAGCCCGGACGGGCGCCTGCGCAGGCCCCCGTGCGCAAGCCGCGGTACTCAGGTCGGGGCGATGAGGCCGAGCAGGTGCTCGTGCAGTGCGGGCGGCGCGGCGACGATGTCGCCCGAGTCGAGCCAGGCGGCGGCGTCGCCGTGCCAGTCGGTGACGACCCCGCCTGCTTCGCGCACGAGGATCGCGCCGGCCGCGACGTCCCACGGCCCGAGCGCCTGCTCGAAGTAGCCGTCGTAGACGCCGGAACCGGTCCAGGCGAGGTCCATGCTCGCGGCACCGGCGCGGCGCAGGTCCTCACAGGTGCGTAGCGCCCGCTCGAACACCGGGAGGTACTCGTCGAGGCGCTCCCGCTTCGCCCGGAACGGGAAGCCGGTCGCGCAGATCGCCTGCTCCGGTGCTCGGGTGCTCACCCGCACCGGCTCGCCGTTCCGGAACGTGCCACCACCAGTGCGCGCGGTGTAGGTGTCGTGCAGCATCGGCGCGTGGACGACGCCGACGACCGGGACACCATCGGCGACCAGTCCGATCGACACCCCCACGATCGGGAACCGGTGCACGAAGTTCGCGGTGCCGTCGAGCGGGTCGACGAGCCAGCCGAGCGGACCGCGTTCGCCACCCTCCTCCTCGCCGAACACCGGGATGTCGGGCACGGCCGCGAGGAGCACGGCGCGGACGGCACGCTCGCTGGCGGTGTCGGTGTCGCTCACCCAGTCGCCGGGCGCCTTCTCGACGATGCCACTCGTCGCACCGAACGCGCCGAGCACGATCTCACCACCGGCCCACGACGCAGCCACTGCCGCTTCGAGGAGTGCGTCGAGGTCGAGGGCGCTCACGCGGCCACGGAAGCCGTGAGCTCGTCGAGCAACGATGCCGTCGATGCCGCGAGGATCGTTCGCCGGGCCTCGGGATCATCCGTGACGAGGTCTCGCCCGCGCACATCCACCACCGGCACCCCGGCCTCCCGGCAGACGAGCAGGCCGCCGAGGTAGTCCCAGGGTGCGTGCTGGTCGTCGAGCACGTCGAGGTAGCCGTCGACGCGGCCGGCGCCGACGTCGCAGAGGGCGAGCGCGGCCGAGCCGAGCGCCCGGAACTGCTTCCATCCGAGGTGTCGCTCGGGGAGGCCCGAGACCGCGATGAGCGAGTCGGCGATCGTCTCGGTGGTCGCGGGGACGACC
>JBKJJI010000035.1:0-3010 GCA_046598115.1 Acidimicrobiia bacterium
CGACGCGACCAGCGACGGGAGCTCACGGGCGAGCTCGGCCATCTCCTCGGCGACGTCGAGCGCGAGCGCGCGGAACAGGTCTTCCTTCGAGGAGAAGTAGAGGTAGAAGGTCCCGTGCGACGTCTTCGCCTTCTTCACGATGTCGTCGACGCGTGCCGCGTGGTACCCGCTCGACGCGAACACCGACGCGCCGGCGTCGAGCAGCGCCGCGAGGGTCCGCTTCCCGCGGGCTCGCAGCTCACGGCCCTGGACGGGGGTGCCGCCCGGGTCCCGGACGGTGGGCTCGCCTGCCATCGGCTGGAGGCTACGGGGGGCCTGACGCTCGTGTCACCTTTCATCGCGCCGCGCTACGCTCCGTCGCCATGGCCGCACCCAGCTACGACAGCATCGAGGTCGGCACCGAGGCACCTCCCCTCGTCGTCGAGAACCTCACCCGCACCCACTTCGTCCGCTACGCCGGCGCATCGGGCGACTTCAACCCGATGCACCACGACGACTCGATCGCGACCCAGGTCGGCAACCCGTCGGTCTTCGGCCACGGCATGCTCACCGCCGGGCTGATGGCACGCGTCGTGAAGGACTGGTTCGGACCCGAGGCCATGCGCCGGTTCCAGGTGCGCTTCGCCAAGCAGGTCTGGCCTGGCGACACCGTCACCTTCGCGGCGCGGGTGTCGGCCAAGCGCGAAGAGGACGGCGCGAAGCTCGCCGATCTCGAGTGCACGGCGACGAACCAGGACGGTGTCGAGGTGCTCACCGGCACTGCGACCGCCGTCTGCGGCTGAGCGTCACGTGGGTCTGCTCGACGGGCGGGTCGCGGTCGTCACCGGATCGGGGCGGGGGATCGGGCGAGAGTTCGCGCTGTGCCTGGCCGGCGAGGGTGCCAAGCTCATCGTGAACGACGTCGGCGTGAGCCTCGACGGCCGGGGGACCGAGGAGGACCCGGCGGTCCAGGTCTGCAAGGAGATCGAGGCGCTCGGCGGCGAGGCCGTCCCGAGCTACGGGTCGGTCACCGACTTCGAGGCTGCCGAGGGCATCGTCCAGAGTGCGGTCGACGCGTTCGGCACCATCGACATCCTCGTGAACAACGCCGGCATCGTGCGCGACCGGACGCTCGTGAAGATGACCGAGCAGGACTTCGACGACGTGGTCGCGGTCCACATGAAGGGCGCGTTCAACTGCGCCCGGCACGCCGCGCCGGTGATGAAGGAACGCGGCTACGGGCGCATCATCAACATCACGTCGTCGGCCGGTCTGCGGGGCAACTTCGGCCAGACCAACTACGGCGGTGCCAAGGCCGCGTTGATGGGCATGACGTTCGTCTGGGCCCTCGAGCTCGGCAAGTCGGGGATCACCGTGAACGCGGTGGCGCCGGCAGGGGCCACCCGGATGACCGCGGCACTGTTCGAGCGCTCGGGGACGGCGCCACCTCCGGAGCAGGACCCGTCGCTCAACGCTCCGTTGGTGGCGTTCCTCGCCTCCGAGCAGGCCGCGCACGTGAACGGACAGATCCTCGGGCGTAGCGACTACGCGTACACGCTCTTCCAGCACCCGAAGCAGATCGCGTGGATGTGGCGTGAGGGCGGCTGGACGCCCGAGCTCGTCGCCGAGCAGTTCGACGCGACGCTCGGCCAGCAGCTGCAGACCGTCGGCATGGTGATGCCCGGCGGCATGGAGCGTTCGACCGACAAGCAGTAGCGGAGCACGGCGTGGGTCGGTACCGCCTCGGTGTCGTCGACGTCGTGTTCGGCTCCGACCCGGTCGAGCGCCGGGCGGCACGCGCCGCGGACCTCGGGTTCGAGCACATCGACGTCATGGTCGACGTGGACCCTGCGAGCCTGCCGATCCCCGTCGGTTGCCCCACCGCGTTCCCCAAGCCCGTCGCAGGGTGGTGCTCGACGCCCGCGCCGGCGAGTGCGGCCGCGCCCGACATGTGGGAGCGCGCGGTGCGGTGGTGGCGTCGGAGCCCCGGCGCGCTCCTCGAGCCGTGGGCGGGTGCGGTGGTGAACTCGCTCGAGTCGGCGCAGGCGATGATCGCGGAGGTCCCCGGGCTCCGGCTCCTCGTCGACACCGGCCATGTCGCCGACTGGGGCGGGGACCCGCTGGAGATGCTCGAACACGCGGGGCACGTCCAGCTCCGCCAGGGGGCACCCGGCTCGACCCAGGTGCATGTCGACGACCCGCGTGGCGTCGTCGACTTCGCGGCGGTCCTGGAACGGCTCGACGACCTCGAGTATCAGGGCTGCCTGTCGGTCGAGTACTTCGACATCCCCGAACAGGGGTGGGGGCTCGACGACCCGGTCGCCTGGGCCGTCGACCTGCGCCGCCACCTCGTGCAGCTGCTCTGATCGATCGATCTGCTCGTCGATTCCCTCGGGCGCGCCTCAGGAGGCGCCGAGCAGGGCACGCAGGTTGGCACCCATGATCCGCGTCCGGTCGGCGTCCGGGAGGGGTGCCACGAGCTCGGCGAAGTCGCGCGGCTCGGCGAGCCCCTCCGGGTGCGGGTAGTCGGATCCGAAGAGCACGCGGTCGGCGCCGATCAGCTCGGTGAGCGCGACGACGTCTTCCTCGTGGTACGGCGACACCGAGACGTGCTGTCGGAAGATCGTGCTCGGGCGGTCGGTGATCCGGCCTCCGGGCCAGGGTCCGTTGCGGCCCATGCCGTGCATCTTGTCCATGACCCGCAGCAGGTAGCCCACGTACAGCGAGCCGTTCTCCACGCTGAGGCACTGGACGTTCGGGAACCGACCGAAGAGGTTGTGCAGGATCAGGGCGGAGAAGGTGTCCATGATCGGGCGATCGCCATAGAAGCTCGTCCACTGGAACGCCGACTGGTGATGCGACGACGGGTTCGCCTCCTCACCCCAGGCCGTGCTGTAGAGCTCGTTGTACCCGGACTCGCCGATGTGGAAGCAGACGGGCACGCGCGCCTCGTCGATGCGGGCCCAGAACGGGTCGAAGTGCGGGTCGGCCGGTGAGCGCCCGTACGCGGGACCGGGCCGCAGTCCCACGG
>JBKJJI010000036.1:0-5885 GCA_046598115.1 Acidimicrobiia bacterium
CGATGGCGCCCACCGCGGTCGCCCCGAGTGCGACGGCGCGAGCCGTCGCACGCTCGACGTCCTCGACCTTCAGGTCCAGATGCAGGCGGTTCTTGCCCGCCTTCGCCTCCGGCACGACCTGAAAGGCGAGACGTGGGCTGTTCGGGACGACCGGGTGCAACGAGATCCAGTCGGCTTCGCGGCCCCGGACCGACGTGCCGAGGGCTGCGCACCAGAACTCGACGAGCGGCTCCGGGTCGGTGCAGTCGATCGCGACGACGTCGAGGGTGCCGAGTGGGTCCATTCGGGGCAGCGTAGGCCGAACGCGCGCCCGGGTACCGTGGTGGCGTGACCACACCGGCCGACGACAACGCCCTCGGAACACCGCAGATCGCAGACTCGCTGCTCGACCTCGTCGGCGACACGCCCCTCGTGCGACTGCAGCGGGTCGGCGCGGACCTGGCGTGTGATCTCGTCGCGAAGGTGGAGCTGTTCAACCCCGGCGGGAGCGTCAAGGACCGACCCGCGATCGCGATGATCGACGCGGCCGAGCGCTCCGGCGAGCTGGTACCCGGTGGCACGATCGTCGAGCCGACGTCGGGGAACACGGGGGTCGGGCTCGCGATCGTCGCCGCGCAACGCGGCTACCGGTGCGTCTTCGTGATGTCCGACAAGATGAGCGACGAGAAGGTCGCCCTGCTGCGGGCGTACGGAGCCGAGGTGGTCGTGTGCCCCACGGCCGTGCCACCCGAGCATCCCGACTCCTACTACTCGGTCGCCGACCGGCTGACGTCGGAGATCCCGAACGCGTACCGCCCGAACCAGTACTACAACCAGGCGAACCCCGCGGAGCACGAGCGCACCACCGGACCCGAGATCTGGCGCCAGACCGCCGGGCGGATCACGCACTTCGTCGCCGGCATCGGCACGGGCGGGACGATCACCGGTGTCGCGCGCTACCTCAAGGCGCAGAACCCGGACATCCAGATCATCGGTGCCGATCCCGAGGGGTCGGTCTACTCGGGTGGGACCGGGCGGCCGTACCTGGTCGAAGGCGTGGGCGAGGACTTCTGGCCGCCCACGCACGACCACTCGCTCGTCGACCGAACGATCCTCGTCACCGACGCGGAGTCCTTCGCCGCGGCGCGTCGGGTCACCCGCGAGGAGGGTCTGCTCATCGGCGGGTCGTGCGGGACGGCAGTGCACGCCGCGCTCGTGGCTGGGGCCGACCTCGGACCCGAGCACCTCGTCGTCGTCCTGCTCCCCGATTCCGGACGGGGCTACCTCTCCAAGATCTACAACGACGAGTGGATGATGCGCTTCGGGTTCCTCCGGGCCGACGGTCCCACGGCGGGCGACGTGCTCGCGGCAAAGGCGGTCGCCGACGGAGAGGGGACGATCCCGAACCTCGTGCTCGTGACGCCGGACGAGCCGGCACGGCGCGGCTTCGCACTCATGCGTGACCTGGGCGTATCGCAGGTGATCGTGAGCGTGAGCAAGGAGGAGCCGCTCGCAGCCAAGGAGATGAGCGGGACACTGTCGGAGCTCGAGCTGATGGAGAAGGCGTTCCGTGATCCAACGGTGCTCGACCGTCCGTCGTCGGAGGTCATGGAGCCGCTGATGCCCATGGTCGGGATCGGTGAGACCGTGAGCGACGTCGTCGACCGCCTTGACGCCGCGTCGTCGGTGCTCGTGCTCGACGGTGGCCACCCGATCGGGGTCCTCACACGCTCCGACGTGCTGAGCTTCCTCGCGGCCCGTTCGCCGGGCTAGCGGGCCAGATGGGGAAGGACGGAATGGGCGACGTCGCCATGCCCGATGCAGAGGGTCCTGGGGCAGATGGCTCCGGGTTCGAGGCTGCCGGCTTCGAGACGCGAGCGATCCACGTCGGCCAGGAACCGGATCCGGCGACCGGTGCCGTCGTCACGCCGATCAGCCTGGCCACGACGTTCAAGCAGGACGAGGTCGGCAAGCACGGCGGCTACGAGTACGCGCGAACCGGGAACCCGACCCGGCGCGCGCTCGAGGTGTGCCTCGCGTCCCTCGAAGGGGCAGCGCACGGTCTGGCGTTCGCGAGCGGGATGGCGGCAGAGGACACGGTGCTCCGGGCTCTCGTCGGCCCCGGCGACCACGTCGTCATCCCGAACGACGCCTACGGAGGCACCTACCGGCTGGTGGCCCGCGTGTTCGCATCGATGGGTGTGGAGTGGACCGCCGCCGACCCCAACGACCCGGGAGCGCTCGCCGACGCGATGCGCCCGAGCACGAAGGTCGTGTGGGTCGAGACGCCCACGAACCCGATGCTCACGGTGGTCGACATCGCCGCCGTGGCGGCAGTCGCACACGAGCACGGGTCCCGACTCGTCGTCGACAACACCTTCGCCACGCCCTATCTCCAGACGCCGCTCGCCGAGGGCGCCGACGTGGTCGTCCACTCGAGCACCAAGTACCTCGGGGGCCACTCCGACGTCGTCGGCGGCTTCGTGGCCACGAACGACGCGACGATCGCCGAGCAGCTGGCGTTCCTCCAGAACGCGGTGGGCGCGGTGCCGTCCCCGTTCGACTGCTATCTCGTGCTGCGCGGCGTGAAGACGCTCGGTATCCGCATGGAGCGCCACGGTGCGGCAGCGGCGGCGATCGTCGAGATGCTCGGGGCACATCCCGCGGTCGCGCGAGTGCTGTGGCCCGGGCTGGCCGAGCACCCTGGCCACGAGGTCGCCCGGCGCCAGATGCGCGGGTTCGGTGGGATGGTGAGCTTCCTGGCTGCCGGTGGCGAGGAAGCCGCGCTCCGCGTCGCTGCGGCGACGACGGTGTTCACGCTCGCCGAGTCGCTCGGCGCGGTCGAGTCCCTGATCGAGCACCCGGCGCGGATGACGCATGCGTCCGCAGTCGACTCCCCGTTGGCGGTCGATCCGGCGCTGGTTCGGCTCTCGATCGGCCTCGAATCGATCGACGACCTGGTCGGCGACCTGCGCAGCGCGCTCGACGCCGTCGGCTGATTGCTCGATCTGCTCATCTGGGGCATCCTGGCCGCCCAGCGCCGCCTGGAGCTGGGGGCGAGTTGAGGGAGGATCCCATGGGGTTCGTGCAGATCATCGAGTTCCGGTCGTCCAAGATTGACGAGCTTCACGAGCTCGACAAGGAGTGGGTTGCGACCACGGCCGGGAAGACGACGGCGACCCGCGTGATGCAGTGCGTCGATCGCAACGACCCGAACCGCGGTTTCACGATCGTGGAGTTCCCGTCCTACGAGGAGGCGATGGAGAACTCCAAGATGCCGGAGACGGCTGCGATGGCCGAGAAGATGGGCGCCCTCTGCGACGGTCCGCCAACCTTCTACGATCTTGACGTCGTCGACACCCCGCTGGGCTGAGGTCGGCGGCTACGGCTGTGAGGCGAGGCGGCGCTGCTTGAACTGGGCGCGGATGTAGTCGCGGTTCATGAGCGCGATGAAGTCGATCGAGATCTCCTTCGGGCACGCGGCTTCGCACTCACCGTGGTTGGTGCACGAGCCGAACCAGCGCTCCATCTCGTCGACCATCGTGACCGTACGGTTCCAGCGCTCGGGCTGACCCTGCGGGAGCAGGTTCAGGTGCTCGAGCTTCGCCGCGGTGAAGAGCTGGGCCGCGCCGTTCGGGCAGGCCGCGACGCACGCGCCGCACCCGATGCACGCGGCCGCGTCCATCGCCGTGTCGGAGACCTCTTTGGGGACGAGGATGAGGTTGGCGTCGGGCGCGGTGCCGGTGGGAGCGGTGATGTAGCCCCCGGCCTCGACGATCCGATCGAACGCCGAACGGTCGACACAGAGGTCGCGGAGGATCGGGAACGCGCTCGCTCGCCAGGGCTCGACGGTGATGTGGGCCCCGTCCTCGAACTTGCGCATGTGCAACTGGCAGGTCGCGGTGCCGAGCTCCGGGCCGTGGGCGCGCCCGTTGATCATCATGGAGCACGAGCCGCAGATGCCTTCACGGCAGTCGTGGTCGAACGCGACCGGCTCGATGTCGTCGACGATCAGCCGGTCGTTGAGCACGTCGAACAACTCGAGGATCGACATGTCGGGGCTGACGTCGTCGACGTCGTAGGACTCGAAGCCACCGGGGGCATCGGGTCCCTGCTGGCGCCAGACCTTCAGGGTGACCTTCACGGTGTGCGTGCTCCCGTCACTTGTAGGACCGCTGCGCGAGCTGGACGGCCTCGAAGTCGAGGGGCTCCTTGTGGAGCGTGGGCTTGGCGAGGTCGCCGCTGTACTCCCACGCCGCGACGTACGCGAAGTCGTCGTCGTTGCGCAGTGCCTCGCCTTCCTCGGTCTGGTGCTCCACCCGGAAGTGCCCGCCGCAGCTCTCCTCGCGGTGGAGGGCGTCGCGCACCATGAGCTCGCCGAACTCGAAGAAGTCTTCGACCCGGCCGGCCTTCTCGAGCGACTGGTTCAGTGACTCGCTGCTGCCGAGCACCTTGACGTCGCGGTGGAATTCGTCGCGCAGCGCCGGGATGTCGGTGAGCGCCTGCCCCAGCGACTCCTTGCTGCGGGCCATGCCGCACTGGTTCCAGAGGATCTTCCCCAGCTCGCGGTGGAACCAGTCGACGGTCCGGGTACCCTGGACCGCCAGCAACGCCTGCACGCGGTCATCGACCTCGGCCTCGGCGGCGGCGAAGATCGGGTCGTCGGTCGGGACGGGTGCGTCGCCGAGCAGCGGGGCGAGGTACTCGCCGATCGTCGCAGGGAGCACGAAGTACCCGTCGGCGAGACCTTGCATGAGTGCACTCGCGCCGAGGCGGTTGGCGCCATGGTCCGAGAAGTTCGCCTCGCCGAGCACGTAGAGCCCCGGGACGTTGCTCATCAGGTTGTAATCGACCCAGAGCCCGCCCATCGTGTAGTGGACGGCCGGGTAGATGCGCATCGGCATCTCGTACGGGTCCTCGCCGGTGATCCGGTCGTACATCTGGAAGAGGTTCCCGTAGCGCTCCTCGATCGCGTGGCGACCGAGGCGCTCGGTCGCCTCACCGAAGTCGAGGTACACCCCGTTCTTGCGTGGACCGACCCCTCGGCCCTCGTCGACCTCGCGCTTGGCGGCGCGCGATGCGACGTCGCGGGGGACGAGGTTCCCGAACGCGGGGTAGCGCCGCTCGAGGTAGTAGTCGCGCTCGGCCTCAGGGATCTGGGCGGCCGGCCGAGGGTCGTCGGCCTGCTGCGGGATCCAGATCCGGCCGTCGTTGCGCAGCGACTCGCTCATCAGCGTCAGCTTCGACTGGAAGTCGTCGCTCGCCGGGATGCACGTCGGGTGGATCTGGGTGTAGCAGGGGTTTGCCAACGCGGCGCCGCGTCGGTGTGCACGCCAGATCGCTGAGGCGTTCGACTGCTTGGCGTTGGTCGACAGGTAGAAGACGTTGCCGTAGCCGCCAGTCGCGAGGACGACCGCGTGCCCCGAGAACGACCGCACCTCACCAGAGACGAGGTTGCGGGTCACGACGCCGACGGCGCGACCGTCGCGGAGCACGACGTCGAGCATCTCGGTGCGCGGGTGCAGTGCGACGTTGCCCAGGTGCACCTGACGTGCCAGGGCCTGGTACGCCCCGAGGAGGAGCTGCTGGCCGGTCTGTCCCCGTGCGTAGAAGGTGCGCGAGACCTGCGCGCCGCCGAAGCTGCGGTTGTCGAGCAGCCCGCCGTACTCGCGTGCGAATGGCACGCCCTGCGCGACGCACTGGTCGATGATGTTCACGCTGACCTGGGCGAGGCGGTGGACGTTGGCCTCTCGGGCGCGGTAGTCGCCGCCCTTGATCGTGTCGTAGAAGAGGCGGAAGACGGAGTCGCCGTCGCCCTTGTAGTTCTTGGCCGCGTTGATGCCGCCCTGGGCCGCGATCGAGTGGGCACGGCGCGGGGAGTCCTGGTAGCAGAAGGACTTCACGAC
>JBKJJI010000093.1:0-3139 GCA_046598115.1 Acidimicrobiia bacterium
ATGCAGCGCCTCGACCACTCGATGATCTACGTGCTGATCGCCGGCAGCTATACCCCGGTGTGCCTGCTCGCGATGCACGGCGCGCTCCGCTGGGTGTTGCTCGGCGTCGTCTGGGTCGGCGCGATCATCGGCGTGCTCATCGCGCTGCTCGCGCTCGACCGCTTCCCGAAGCTGCGCTGGACGTTGTACCTCGGGCTCGGGTGGGCCGCGGTCCTCGCGGCGCCCGAGCTCGCTCACCGCACCGACCTGGTGGTGTTCGCCGTCGTCGGCGGCTTCCTGTACACGGTCGGTGCAGTGCTGTTCGCGCTCAACCGGCCCCGTCCGGTCGCCGAGTGGTTCGGCTACCACGAGTTCTGGCACGCGATGGGCATCGCTGCCGGGGCATCGATCTTCGCCCTCAACCTGGGCCTGATCGCCGCGGCTTGATCACCGCGCGTGAACACTCTCCGCTTCCGACCCGTCAGCGGGTGATGCACCCGCGGGCCGGTGCAGGCACCACCCGGGCCTGCCGGCAACCTGGAGATCAGCAACCGCGGACGAAGGGGCGCCATGGTTGCCCTCTCCCCGGTGACAACTGCAGCTCGGTGACGATGGCATATCGTCTCGCACATGAGGTCCGCCCGGCTCGTCCCGGTCATCCTCGTGCTCGTCCTCCTCGGCACGGCACCGCCGATCGCGAGCACGGCCTCGGCCTCCACCTTCCCCGGAGCGAACGGGAAGATCGCGTTCCAGCGCGACACCGGCATCCCGGCGATCTACGTGATGGATGCCGACGGCTCCAACCCACACCGGATCGCGGCGAGCGGCGCCGACACACCCGCACCGTCGTGGTCCGCCGACGGCAGGCGGCTCGTCTACGTGGCCGTCAAGCGGGGCCGTACCGGGATCTTCGTGAGCGACGCACGCGGCAGGCATCGGAAGCAGCTCACCAAGAGCGATTCGACCGGCGGCGAGCCGACCTGGTCACCCGACGGCACGAAGATCGCGTTCACGCGTTACGGCGACAGCGCCGACATCTGGGTGATGAACGCGAATGGCAAGCACCCCGTCAACCTCACCAAGACCGCCGACGTCGACGAGGACGAGCCGACCTGGTCACCCGACGGCACCAAGATCGCGTTCACGAGCCTGTCGCACACACCCACCGACGACATCGTCATCCGGATCGAGGTCATGAACGCCGACGGGACCGACATTCGCCCGCTCACGAGCGCCGGCAGCGTGTCCAGCCCGAGCTGGTCACCCGACGGCTCGAGGATCGCCTACCAGGTGACGATCGGTGACGTGGTGGCGCAGATCTACGTGATGGACGCCGATGGCTCGAACCCGGTGGACCTGACTGGCGGCCAGGGTGTGTTCTTCGCTCCATCCTGGTCGCCCGACGGCACGAAGATCGTGTTCCACACCGCGCGGCACGACAACGCGTTCGACAGCCAGATCTGGGTGATGGACGCCGATGGCACGAACCAGGTCGCGCTCACCGATGAACTCCGCACGATCGACCGGCACGCGAGCTGGCAACCGATCCCTGCCGGCTGAACCCCGAGGTGTGACGCATGGGTGCACGCTGACCCGATCGTCGCGACGCGCGGGCTGGCCACGTTCGTGGCGCTCCAGGGGGCGCTCCGCGCCGGCATCGCGTGCTCGCCGATCGACCCCGGCCTCCCGCCCGCGGCGATCGCGGCGCTGTGCACGCGCCTCGGTGGCCCGGCGGCGTGCATCTACATCGAGGACTGAACCGCGATCAGCGCCCCGGGTCGCGCAGGATCCGGGGGTTCTCGAGGTCGGTGTCCCGGCAGTGCTTCGGAGCACGCACCGGGTTGCAGCGCACGACGCCACTGCCGGGCAGGTCCACGACGTACAGGCCGACCGTGGGGTCGGCGACCGGGTAGTCGGTCGTGACGATCTGGGCGCCACTCGCCAGCGCCGCGGTGGCCCGGGTCTGATCGCCGGCGCGGGCCTCGACGCCGTCCGCGTCGGCCCTGCTCATCACCAGGAAGTTCCGTTCGACGAGTCGCGTCGTGGCGATGGGCGTCGGGACGTCGCGCTTGATCACCGCGGCGAACGGATCCGCCGCTTTCGACGGGACGAACATGGCCCGGCCCTCGAGGGACGGCGCCCCCGTGAGGTAGAGGTCCAGCAGCGCGTCGCGCACGTTCAGCAGGACGAGCACCTTCCCGCGCGTCGCTCGCAGCGTCGGCCAGCCGTCCCGGAGCACCGCCTCTCGGAGCGTGGCGTGCCTGCGGCGGACGTCATCGGGCGTCAGGAGCGTCTTCCCGAACGCGTCGCGCACCGTGGCGTCGATCCGGTCGAGTCCGGCTGCGTCCCAGTTCGACAGGCCCTGGTCGGCGACCGCCTGGTCGATGATCCCCTGGATGTCGGGATTGGCGTTGACGGGAAGCGCCTTGGGCTCCACGAACAGCACGAGCGGGACGTGGCCCGGGTTGCGCTTCGACCATCCGGCGACCACGTCGAGGCATGCCGCGAGGTTCGGGCAGCTCGATCCGATGTCGGTGATGAGCGAGTGGAACACCGGCAGGTCGGGCCCGTCGTAGGCGTCGATCTCGACGCTGCGGATGCCCTGCTCGTCGAGCTGCACGTCGAGTGGCGGGTGCTCGTAGTTCGACGGGTCCGTTACCGGGATCTCGCGGTCGGGACGCAGGTGGTAGCTGTTGTGCGTCCCGAGCATCTGCACGTCGGCCAGCGTGAGCTTCGCGTCCCGAGGTGTGGGCTTCGCCACCGCGATCCCCGGCGTGGACGCGACCACCAAGGCCGCGCCGACGAGGGCGCCTGCGATCGTCGTGCCGAGCCGTTGGCGCACAGCCTGCATCCCGGCATCCTCCCACGGCCCGACTGCCCCGAAGCCTAGGGCCCGGCCTGGTACCGAGAACAGGGCCTTTGGCTTCCTCCCCCCGGCTCCCCAACGAGCAGGCCATCACCGCGATCGGGTTCTGGAAACGCGCGCACGCCTGGTTCGCTGCGCACGGGATCACGGTCGAGCGGGTTCTGATCGACAACGGCTCAGGACGACGTCCGTCGTCCCCGGTAGGTTGACGAGGATGCAGCATTCGGCGCCGGCGGTGGGGCTAGCCGGCCTGGCCGAGTGGGCGACGAAGATCCCCGACCGGCTCGCGGTCCG
>JBKJJI010000151.1:0-5974 GCA_046598115.1 Acidimicrobiia bacterium
CCTCTATCCAACTCATGAACTGCCCAGCCTCGGCCGTATACCCGAGTCGGATCAGCGCGTACACCGTGAACGACGCGTCGCGGATCCACGTGTACCGGTAGTCCCAGTTCCGCTCACCACCGATCTGCTCCGGAAGGCCGAACGTCGGCGATGCGATCAACGACCCGTGCGTCTGCGACACGAGGAGCTTCAGGGTGAGCGCGGAGCGGTGCACCATCTCGCGCCAGCGCCCCTGATAGGTCGCCCGACCGATCCAGGTCCGCCAGAAGTTGACGGTGTCCTTGAAGGCGCGGCTCGCGTAGTCGGGCGCCGAGCACGGCGACGCGAGCCGCTCACCGACCTCCTCCATCATGAACGCCATGGTCTGGCCGGCGCCGAGCTCGATCGTCGTCCGAGCCGCGCCGCTGCGATCGATGGTCATCGGCGCATCGGTGCGCAATCGGACGGCGGTACCGTCGGCGCCCCGCGACGTGAAGAGCATCTCACCGTCCCGCTGCTCGACGACGTGCAAAGCCCTCCCGTAGTCGAAGCGGGGATCGAACACGATGTCGAAGCGCATCGACCCGCGCACCGTCTTGACGCGCCGCACGATGATGCGGGGATGGTCGTGGGGATGGAAGCCGACCGGCATGTAGTCGGAGACCTCGCCGACGCCTCCGGCCGAGAGGAATCGCGTCATCAGCACGTTCGTGTCCGGGAGGTACAGCTGCTTGCTCGTGAACTCGTCGATGCACGGTCGGATCGAGAAGCGGCCGCCCCGCTCGGCGTCGAGGAGGGCGGCGAAGATCGTCGGCGAGTCGTAGTCGGGGAAGCAGCAGAAGTCGATCGAGCCGTGCATGCCCACGAGGGCGACCGTGTGGAGGTCGCCGATGATCCCGTAGTCCTCGATCGGGAGGTAGCCCGTCGTCTGGGTCATCGGTCCCCTCACATCTCCGGTTCGTGGCGGCGGGACCACCGCTCCCTCCAACACCCCAGTGCGTCCGCGGCGGCCCCACCGCCCCGTCCCACCGTCGCATGGGTGCTCTCACGTGCCTACCACGCTCCCGCAGCGCACGGTACCGACGACTTCGGGCGCGAAGCGCGTCGTGTGGAACACTCGGGGTCCGTTCGCAAGCGTCCAGGAGAAGCCGTCGTGCCCGAAGCAGTGATCGTCGCCACCGCCCGCACCCCGATCGGTCGGGCCAACAAGGGCTCCCTCGTGGAGTGCCGACCCGACGACCTGTCGGCGGGGATCATCACCGCGCTGCTCGAGAAGGTCTCCGGGCTCGATCCCGCGCTGGTCGAGGACGTCGTGTGGGGCTGCGGCCAGCCGGCGGGCGAGGCCGGGTACAACATCGCGCGGGTCGCGGCGATCCTCGCAGGGCTCCCGCAGGCACCGGGCGTGACGGTCAACCGGTACTGCTCGTCGTCGCTGCAGACCATCCGCATGGCCGCGCACGCGATCAAGGCGGGCGAGGGCGACGCGTTCGTCGCCGGCGGCGTCGAGACCGTGAGCCGCTTCGCGTACGGGGCCTCCGACTCCGGCCCGCACAACGAGCGCTTCGCCGACGCGGAAGCATGCACGAAGGCACGCAAGGAGGGCGGCCAGGGCGCCTGGACCCCGCCGGAGAACCTCCCCGACGTCTACATCGCGATGGGTGAGACCGCCGAGAACGTCGTCGAGCACGCCAAGGTCGGCCGCGAAGAGATGGACGAGTTCGCGGCCCTCTCGCAGAACCGCGCCGTCGAAGCCCAGACCAACGGGTTCTTCGAGCGGGAGATCACGCCGGTCACCACGCCGTCCGGCGACGTCGTGACGAAGGACGACGGGCCCCGCCCCGACACCACCGCCGAGAAGCTCTCGCAGCTCAAGCCGGTGTTCCGCCCCGACGGTTCCGTGACCGCCGGGAACGCGTGCCCGCTGAACGACGGCGCCGCCGCGGTCGTCGTGATGAGCGACACCAAGGCGAACGAGCTCGGCATCACCCCGCTCGCGCGCATCGTCGCGTCGGGCGTGTCGGCCCTCGACCCCGAGATCATGGGCCTCGGACCGATCGGTGCCAGCAAGCAGGCGCTCGAGCGGTCGGGGCTGAGCATCGACGACATCGACCTCGTCGAGATCAACGAGGCGTTCGCGGCCCAGGTGATCCCGTCCGCCAAGGAGCTGGGCATCCCGTGGGAGAAGCTCAACGTGAACGGCGGAGCGATCGCACTGGGCCACCCGTTCGGCATGACCGGCGCCCGCATCATGACGACGCTGCTCAACGGACTCGAGGACCGCGACGCCCGCTACGGCCTCGAGACGATGTGCGTCGGCGGCGGCCAGGGCATGGCGATGATCGTCGAGCGTCTGAAGTAGCAACACACCACCTACGCACCTCTTGATGCGTCTCGCACCCGCCTCTGGCGGGGTGCCCGACGGGTGTGAGAGACGCATGACCGAAAGCAGGCCACGCATGGCGGCTCGCATCCCACCTGCGTGGGTGATCCGACCGCTGCTGGCGGTGCGCAACGTCGTCGGCCGCCTGCATCGCGGGATGGTCCCGCCCGACGTGGCGATCTTCGAGCGTGCGCTCGGGATCATCGACACGAAAGCGATGGTCGTCGCGGCGGAGCTCGGGGTCGCCGACGCGCTCGCAGACGGCCCGCGCTCCGCGGCTGATCTCGCGGCCGCCGTGGATGCCGACAGCGACGCGCTCGAGCGGATGCTGCGCTACCTCGTGGGGCGTGGTGTCTTCCGCCGACGGCGCGACGGCCGATTCGCCAACAACGCGACGTCGACGCGCCTGCGTGCAGACCATCCTGCGTCGCTCCGGCAGTGGGCCCGCTTCTACGGAGCGCCGTGGCATGTCGCCATCTGGAACGAGCTGGAGCACTCGGTGCGGACCGGACAGGGCGCGACGGCGAAGGCACACGGACACGAGTTCTGGGACTACGTCACGCGCGAGAACCCCGCCGCGGGCCAGGTGTTCGACGAGGCGATGGAAGCGGCATCGCGGGTGCAGCTCGACGCGGTGGCGCGCCGCTACGACTGGCCCGCCGGCGCGCGCATCTGCGATGTCGGCGGTGGTACCGGGACGCTGCTAGCGGCGATCGTCGGCGCCAACCCGGGCATCGAGGGGGTGCTGTTCGACCTCCCCGAGGTGGTGGCGAAGGCAGGGCCCGTCCTCACCGCTGCCGGAGTCGCCGCCCGCGTCGAAGTGGTCGGCGGCGACTTCTTCACGGCCGTACCGGGGAGCTGTGACCGCTACGTCCTCCAGGCGATCGTCCACGACTGGGACGACGACTCCTGCGTGCGCTTCCTCACCCGGTGTCGCGAAGCACTGCCGCACGACGGTCGCATCCTCGTGCTGGAGTTCGTGATGCCCGAGCATGACGGCGATGCGCTCGTGAAAGCGCTCGACCTCGAGATGCTGGTCGACACCGGTGCAGGTCGCGAGCGCACGCGGGCCCAGTTCGACGCGCTGTTCGCGCGTGCTGGTCTGCGGGCGCGACGGGTCGTCCGAATCGCGCTCACCCACGGGTTCGAGCTCGAACCGATCCCGAACCCCTGAACCAGCAACCACGGACATGCGTCGCCCACGCCCCTTTGGCACCCCGCCATAGGCGGGTGCGAGACGCATCAAGAAGCGGGGTGGGTCAGGGAGACGGCGAGGCGCCGTAGACCGGGGTCGGGGCGGGGGCCTCGGCGAGGAGATCACGCACGACGGGGCCGAGCTCGCCCGGCTCCCAGCGGTCGCCCTTGTCCCGTCGGGGACCGTGGTGCCAACCGTCGGCGACGCTCACGACGCCCCCCTCCACCTCGAACACCCGGCCGGTCACGTCGGCCGACTCTGGGCTCCCGAGCCACACGACGAGGGGTGACACGTTCGCCGGGTCCATCGCGTCGAAGCCGCCGTCGGGGACCGCCATCATCTCCGTGAACACGCCCTCGGTCATGCGGGTCCGGGCCGAAGGCGCGATCGCGTTCGCGGTCACGCCGTAGCGTCCGAGCTCAGCGGCCTGCACGAGGGTCAGTGCGGCGATGCCGGCCTTCGCCGCCGAGTACGCGGCCTGCCCGACGCTGCCGAGGAGCCCCGCCCCGCTGCTCGTGTTGATGATCCGGGCGCCGACCGCCTCGCCTGCCTTCGCACGGTCTCGCCAGTGCGCCGCGGCGTGGCGGCTGGTCGCGAAGTGGCCCTTGAGGTGGACGCGCACGACGGCGTCCCACTCGTCTTCCGCGGCGTTCGCGAACATCCGGTCGCGCACGAACCCGGCGTTGTTCACGACGACGTGCAGTGCCCCGAACGCGTCCAGGGCGGTCTGCACGAGCCGCCCGGCACCGTCGAAGTCGGCGATGTCGTCGGCGTTGGCCACGGCCTCACCCCCGGCCGCGCAGATCTCGCCGACGACCTCCTCGGCCGCGTGGCTGCGCGGCTCCGTGCCGTCGAGCGCGACGCCGAGGTCGTTGACGACGACCTTCGCCCCCTCAGCCGCGAACGCCAGGGCATGGGCACGGCCCAGGCCCCGCGCCGCACCCGTCACGATGACCACTCGTTCGTCGCAGATCCCCATCGGCCGGGTACGTTACCCAAGTGCAGTTCGGGATCACGATGTTCGCGACCGACGTGTCGATGCCGGTGCACGACCTCGCGGTCGAGGCCGAGGCACGAGGGCTCTCCTCGCTCTACATCCCCGAACACACGCACATCCCCACCAGCCGGCGCACGCCCGCGCCCACCGGCGACATCGAGCTCGCGGAGGAGTATCGCCGGACCGTCGACCCGTTCGTCGCGCTGGCGGCCGCCGCCGCGGTCACCTCCACGATCCGGCTCGGCACCGGGATCTGCGTCGTCGCCCAGCACGAGCCGATCGTCACCGCCAAGGCGATCGCGACGCTCGACCATCTCTCGGGTGGCCGCTTCGACTTCGGGATCGGGTTCGGCTGGAACCACGAGGAGATGGAGAACCACGGCGTCGACGTCCCCACGCGCCGGGACCGGGTTCGTGAGCACGTCCTCGCGATGCGCGAGCTCTGGACCCACGACACCGCATCGTTCGACGGGGAGTTCGTGCAGTTCACCGAGCTGTGGTCGTGGCCCAAGCCGGTGCGTCCCGGAGGGCCTCCCGTCCTGCTCGGCGGGTCACCTGGCCCGAAGCTGTACGCGCACCTCGCGGAGTACTGCGACGCGTGGCTGCCGATCGGCGGTGCCGGCGTGAAGGACGCGCTCCCCGACCTCCAGCGCGCGTGTGAAGCGGTCGGTCGCGACCCCGCGGAGATCCGCCTCGTCCCCTTCGGCACGATCCCGTCGCACGACAAGATCGAGTACTACGCCTCGATCGGCATCGAGGAGATCGTGCTGCGCGTCCCGACCGGGTCGGCCGACACGGTGCTCCCCGTGCTCGATGCGCACGCGCAGCTCCTCGCGGAGTTCAGCCCAGGCGCTCGATGATCGTCACGTTGGCCTGACCGCCGCCCTCGCACATCGTCTGCAGCCCGTAGCGACCGCCCGTCCGCTCGAGCTCGTTGAGCAGGGTCGTCATGAGCCGCACACCGGTCGCACCGAGCGGGTGACCGAGGGCGATCGCGCCACCGTTCACGTTGACCTTCGCGAGGTCGGCGCCGGTCTCCCGCTGCCATGCCAACACGACGGACGCGAACGCCTCGTTGATCTCGACCAGGTCGATCTCGTCCAGCGACATGCCCGCCTTCTTGAGCGCGTGCGCGGTCGCGGGGATCGGCGCTGTGAGCATCAACACCGGGTCGGCTCCGCGCACCGACAGATGATGGACCCGCGCTCGGGGAGTCAGGCCGTGCTCGCGTACGGCGGCCTCCGATGCCACCAGCAGGGCGGCCGCACCGTCGGTGATCTGCGATGCCATCGCTGCGGTGACCCGGCCGCCGTCCAGCAGCGGCTTGAGCCCGGCCATCTTCTCGAGCGTGGTGTCCCGCCGCGGCCCGACGTCCTCGCCGACGCCGCCGTACGGCGCGATCTCGCGACCGAACCGGCCCTCA
>JBKJJI010000208.1:0-3847 GCA_046598115.1 Acidimicrobiia bacterium
CCCGAGCTCGGCAGTCGCGGCATCGACGTGCAGGACTACGACCTGTCGGTCGCGTACGAGCCCGGCTCGGGCACGCTGCGCGGCGACGCCACCCTCGAGGTCCGCGCACTGCGTCGCCTCCCCCTCTTCCACCTCGACCTCACCGGGATGAAGGTGCACGAGGTCACCGTCGACGGGAAGAAGGCGCGCACCTCGCGCACAGAAGGCGAGCTGATCATCAAGCCGGCCAGGCCGATCGCGCGCGGGAAGCGCTTCGAGGTGCGGGTCCGCTATCTCGGGCTCCCGGAGCCGAGCCTCATCCCGGGACTCGGACTGCCCAACGGGTGGATCCCCACCTCCGACGGCGCGGTCACGCTCAACGAGCCCGACGGCTCCCACTTCTGGTTCCCGGCCAACGACCACCCGACCGACAAGGCGACGTTCACCTTCCGCCTCAACGTGCCATCGCCGCTCGTCGCGGTCGCGAACGGGTCGCTCCAGGAACGAACCGAGGCGAACGGCCGCACCATCTGGGTGTGGTCCGACCCGGCACCCATGGCGACGTATCTCGCCCAGGTCGCGATCGGCGATCTCGTCATCGACGACCAGCCACCGGTCGGCGACGTCGCGATCCGCAACGTCTACGCGCCGTCGCTCGCGGACGACGCGATCGATGCCGCCGCCGAGACACCCGCGATGCTCGAGTTCTTCACCGGCTGGTTCGGCGACTTCCCGTTCGACGTGTACGGGATCCTCGTGGTGAACGAAGGGGTCGACGGCCTCGCGTTCGAGGCCCAGACGTTGTCGCTCTTCGCCCCGGACGCGCTCAACAGCTCGATCGTGGCCCATGAGGTCGTGCACCAGTGGTTCGGCAACTGGGTGAGTCCGGCCGCGTGGGACGAGACGTGGCTCAACGAGGGGTTCGCGACCTACGGGCAGTGGCTCTGGGAGGAGCATGCGCTGGGCGTGCCCATCGAGGCCAACATCGGCCTCGCCCGCCAGCACGTCGGACGCGACCTCGACACCGCGACCGACGACCCGGGCCTCGAGCAGATGTTCGGCCTCGCGACGTACGAGCGCGGTGCCCTCGTCATCCATGCACTCCGCACCGAGCTCGGCGACGGCGGGTTCCGCGACTTCCTCGGCTCGTACCTCACCCGCTTCGGCGGGAAGACCGCGTCCACCGAGGACTTCATCGCGATCACGAGCGAGATCGCCGGCCGCGACATGGAGCCCTTCCTCCGCCCCTGGCTCGGCCCCGGCCCCCTCCCCGCCCAGTCCGGCCAACCGACACCCGGCGCCCAGACCGTCGCCACGCGGTAGCCGTGGTTGTTTTGGCGTCGCGCGTGGGTCGCTGGGACCCCACTAGCGACGCCAAAGCTCCATCAAGCGTCGTCCCGGTCGTCGGTGTCCGTGTCGGCGACCTCGGATGCGGGTGACGAGGGGCTGTCCCAGAAGGCGCGCCAGGTGGGCCAGGCGTCGGGGAGCTCGCCGGTGCCTGTGTGGTGCTCGGGCCAGTTCGCCGGCGCGAGGCCGATCGGCGACGTCCCCACCTCCCGGCCGTACCAGAGCAGGTGCCGACGGCGGGCGAAGTACCAGTGGCCGTCGCGTCGCTGGTAGTCGTCGCGGTACTGGATGGCTTGCACCACCCACTGGTTCCCGACCTGGATCTCGCCGCGGCAGTAGACGACCCCGGTCGCGCGATCGTCGTCGAGCAGGTCGATCACGTGGGTTCCCACGTTGAGGATCGTGATCCCGATCTCGCGCAGCGAGCGATCGAAGAACCCTCGCAGCGCGTCGCGCCCATGGTCCTCCGTCCCGACCCGCACATCGGCGACGAACAACGCGACGAGCGAGTCGAGGTCGCGCGCGTCCATCGCCACGGCATAGCGCGCCACGATCTGACGGATCTCCTCGTACGCCAGCAGCCGCTCGACCGTCTCCACCCTCCCGGTTCTAGTTGATGCGGACCGTGGTTACAGGTGTTCGCGTACCAGGGCCTCGGCGCGGGCGGTGGATTCCTGCAGGAAGAAGTGCCCGCCCTCGACCACCACGAGGTGCGAGTCGGCGTGCTCGGCCTGGGCCCGGAACCAGTCGTCGGGCAGGTTCGACCGATCGCCGTGCAGCACCACTGTGGATGCGCTGAGGTCGGGGAGGTGCGCCCACGCCGCGGGCGCTCCCTGGGCACCGGACGACGCCTCGAAGATCGTGGCCTCGACCTCCGGAGGGCACGCGAGCTCGACCTGGCCGTCGGGTCGGTCCTCGAAGCCCCACCGCACGTACGCGTCGAGCGCCTCGGGTGCGAGCTCGTTCAACGGCGGGCGCGAGCTGTACGACGCGCGCACAACGTCGCGGCCGGGCCAGACGGCGCGCCGCTTACGGGCGATCGTCGCCATGTAGTTGCCGCCGTCGCCAGGACCACTCCCCGGAGGACGCGTCACGAACGCGACCGGGTCGAACGCGATCGCCTCGCAGAGCATCAGCCGACTGATCAGCCCCGGCCGCAAGGCATCGACGAGCGACGCCACACCGCCCCCGAGCGACTCCCCCAGCGCCACGACCGGGCCGTCGACGCCCAGCACGTCGAGCACGGCGAGAACGTCGGCAGCCATCGTGCGGAACGCCAGCCCCGCCGTCAGGTCCGCCGGGGTGTCGCTGCCGCCATGGCCGCGCAGGTCGACGCCGATCGGACGGAAGGAGTCCGACAGCCGCCGGGCGAGCGGATCGAAGAGACCCGCGCAGAACCCGTTGGGGTGCAGGAAGAGGAGCGGTGGCCCGTCGCCGCCCCAGTCGAGCGCGGCAATCCGCAGGCCGTCGTGCTCGACGACGAGCGACTCCGGCTCGCCGGGCACCTCGGCTGCGCCCTCGAACCTCGGCTGGCCGGCCTAGGCCGGGACGGGCTCGTCGGCGAGCGTCTTGCCGATCTTCAACAGCTGCTGCGTCGCACCGCCGAGCGTGAGCTCGAGCTTCTTCGCCCACAGGAAGTACCGGTGCAGCGGGTAGTCGCGGTCGACGCCCATCCCGCCGTGCAGGTGCTGCGCCGCGTGCACGACGCGCTGGCCACCGTCGGCCGCCCAGAACTTCGCCACCGCGACCTCGGTCGACGCCGGCAGCCCTTCCGACAGACGCCACGCCGCCTGCCACGACGTGAGGCGGATGCCCTCGGTGTCGATGTAGGCGTCGGCCGCGCGCTGGCCAACTGCCTGAAACGTCGCGATCGGACGGTCGAACTGCTCCCTGGTCTTGGTGTACTCCGCGGTCATCCGGACCGCTTCTTCGCAGATCCCGATGGCGGTGACGGCCAACGCCGCCGTGGCGCGCTCGACGATCCACTGCAGCGCGTCGGCGCCACCGTCGGGCCCGACCAGCACGTCGGCGTCGGCGACAGCCGCGTCGGCGAGCGTGAGCCGCGCCTCGGGATGGTTGTCGGTCGTCTGCTGCGACTCACGCGTCACGCCTGCACCCGTGGGATCGACGATCGCGATGATCACGGCGCCGTCGTCCGTGACGGCGGGTACGAGCACCCGGTCCGCGAGCGGTCCGGCGGGGACGCAGTCCTTCACGCCGTCGAGCTTCCAACCGTCGCCGGCGCGAGTCGCTTTCGTCGAGGGCACGAGCGGGTCGGTACCACCGTCGAACAGCGCCGCGGTCACGATCGACTCGCCCGACGCGATCGCCGGGAGCAGTGCAGCCTGCTGGGCGTCGGAGCCGAACTGCGCGATCGGCAGCGCGCCGAGCACCAGCGCCTCGTAGTACGGAACGGGTGCGACCGTACGGCCGACCTGCTCGAGCACGAGCGCGACCTCGAGGCGCACGGCGGTGGGGGCTACGGCTACCTCGAGGTCGCGCTCGTGCTCGAGCAGGTCGG
>JBKJJI010000245.1:0-17339 GCA_046598115.1 Acidimicrobiia bacterium
CACCTCCAAGGTGAAGGAGGCGCTCGCCAAGATCCTCGAGCGTGAGGGCTACATCGAGGGCTTCGACATCGAGGACCAGACCGACCGACCGGGCAAGAAGCTCAAGATCACGATGAAGTACACGCCCGATCGCGAGCGGACGATCTCCGGCCTGCGCCGGATCTCGAAGCCCGGCCTCCGGGTGTACACGAAGTCGTCCGAGGTCCCGCGGGTCCTCGGTGGAATGGGGATCGCGATCCTCTCGACCAACCAGGGGCTCATGACCGACCGCGAGGCGCGTCAGCGTCGCGTGGGTGGCGAAGTCCTCTGTCACGTCTGGTAGGAGCACACTCATGTCCCGCATCGGAAAGCAGCCGATCACGATCCCCAGTGGGGTCGAGGTGACGCTCGATGGCGCGCGTGTGACGGTCAAGGGTCCGAAGGGCACCCTGGACCTCGAAGCACCGCCGACGATCACCGTCGCTCGCGAGGGCGAGGAGATCGTGGTCACGCGTCCCGACGACGAGCGCGAGAACCGCTCGCTGCACGGCCTCACCCGGTCGCTCGTGGCGAACATGGTCCAGGGCGTGAGCGAGGGGTACTCCCGCGACCTCGAGATCGTCGGGGTCGGCTACCGCGCCATCGCCCAGGGGCCGTCGAAGCTCGAGCTCCAGCTCGGGTTCTCGCACCCGGTCCACTTCGATGCCCCGGAAGGCGTGACCTTCGAGGTCCCCGTCCCCACCAAGATCACGGTACGCGGCTTCGACAAGCAGCTCGTCGGCCAGGTCGCGGCCAACATCCGCAAGATCCGCAAGCCCGAGCCCTACAAGGGCAAGGGCATCCGGTACGCCGACGAGCGCGTGCTGCGCAAGGCCGGCAAGTCGGCCAAGTAGGAGTCACCATGTTGAAGCCATCATGTTGAGGAAGGTCGCCAGTCGCCAGAACAGGCACCGGCGCGTCCGCAAGAAGGTGCGCGGGACACCGGCTCGGCCGCGCCTGGCCGTGTACCGGTCGAACAAGAACATCTACGCGCAGATCATCGACGATGCCGCCGGCACTACGCTGGTCGCGGCTTCGTCGGTCGAAACCGGCACCGACAAGTCCGCCAAGGGCGGAACCGTCGACGTCGCCAAGGCGGTCGGACAGCGCATCGGTGAGCGCGCCAAGAGCGCAGGGATCTCGTCGGTCGTGTTCGACCGGGGCGGGTTCCGCTACCACGGTCGGATCGCAGGGGTTGCCGACGGCGCCCGCGATGCCGGCTTGAAGTTCTGAGCTGACCGTGGCTCGAAGGACCAAGCTCAGATGGAGAGGGTGAGTACCTGATGGCAGAAGGCCAGCTCGAAGAGCGGGTGATCACGATCAATCGCGTCGCCAAGGTGGTCAAGGGCGGTCGGCGGTTCTCGTTCACCGCGCTCGTCGTCGTGGGCGACGGCCAGGGCAATGTCGGCCTGGGCTACGGCAAGGCCAAGGAGGTTCCCGCTGCGATCCAGAAGGGCATGGAAGAGGCCCGCAAGAACCTGTTCCCGGTCCCGCTCGCGGGGTCCACGATCACCCACCAGATCATCGGCGAGCACGACGCGGCACGGGTGCTGCTGAAGCCTGCATCACCCGGAACCGGCGTCATCGCGGGCGGCGCCGCTCGCGCCATCCTCGAAGCCGCCGGCGTGCACGACATCCTGGCGAAGTCGCTCGGGTCGTCGAACGCGATCAACGTGTCGCGTGCGACCATCTCCGGGTTGCGCTCGTTGCGGCGCCCGGAAGACATCGCCCGGCTGCGCGGGAAGTCGGTCGAAGAGGTCTCGATGCCCGGGATGTTGCGTGCCTACAAGGAGCGCAATACGCCGAAGGCCGTCGTCACCGAGGTGAAATGATGGCGAAGCTGCTCGTGACCCAGAGGCGCTCGAAGATCGGCATCAAGCCCAAGCAGCGCGGCACCTTGCGCGCCCTCGGCTTGAAGCGGATCAACCACACCGTCGAGCACGAAGACCGCCCGGAGATCCGGGGGATGCTCGCACGCGTCCCCCATCTCGTCACCGTCGAGGAAGTGTCGTCATGACGATCAAGATCCACGACTTGAAGCCGACGCCCGGCTCCAAGAAGCCCGCGCGCCGCGTCGGACGCGGCATCGGTGGGCGGGGCGGCAAGACCGCTGGCCGCGGCCACAAGGGCCAGGGCGCGCGCGGGTCCGTTGCTGCGCGGTTCGAAGGTGGACAGACGCCGATCTCCCGGCGTACGCCCAAGGCCAAGGGCTTCCGCAACCCGTTCCGCGTCGAGTACGCCGTCGTGAACCTCGCGACCCTCGAAGACTTCGACAGCGGGTCCGTCGTCGATCCCGATGCGCTCCGCGCGCGTGGCCTCGTGGCCAAGCGGGGTCTCGTGAAGATCCTCGCCCGCGGTGCGCTCACGAAGAGCCTCACGGTCAAGGCGCACGGGTTCTCGGGCGCCGCCCGTGGGGCGATCGAAGCCGCAGGCGGGAGCGTCGAGGTCCTGCCCGCGCCGTGGGGCGACCGTCGACCGCCGGCCGGCAGCAACAACGCCCTGACCAATCGGTAGGCTGCGCCATGCTCTCGCGACTGAAGAACATGTTCCGGGTCCCCGACCTGCGGAACAAGATCCTCTTCACGCTCGTGATCGTCGCGGTCTACCGCGTCGGAGCGCACCTGCCTGTCCCGTACGTCGACTTCAGCGCGATCAAGCAGCTCCAGGACAGCGCCACCAACAGCGGTGTGGTCGGGTTCCTCGACCTGTTCTCGGGTGGCGCGATCACCAACGTCGCGATCTTCTTCCTCGGGATCATGCCGTACATCACGGCGTCGATCATCATGCAGCTCCTCGGGGTCGTGATCCCGAAGCTGGAGCAGTGGCAGCAAGAAGGCCAGGTCGGCCAGAAGAAGATCACCCAGTGGACCCGCTACCTCACGGTGGCGCTGGCGCTCGTGCAGTCGACCGGGTTCGTGTTCGCACTGCACCAGGGCAGCGGTGGGCTGATCGGCCTCGGCGGGCAGCTCCCCCAGGGCATCGACTTCATCCCCGGGTTCAACTTCCCGCGGGCCGCCCTCATCGTCCTCGTCTGGACGACGGGCACCGCACTCGTCATGTGGCTCGGTGAGCTGATCACCCAGCGCGGCATCGGCAACGGGATGTCGATCATGATCTTCGCGTCGGTCGTGTCGACGATGCCGGCGCAGGGCTCGGCGTTGTACTCCGAGGGCTCCAAGTTCCAGTTCTTCGTGATGATCGGGATCGGCGTCGCGATGATCGTGGGCATCGTGTTCGTCGAGTCGGGCCAGCGCCGGATCCCGGTGCAGTTCGCGAAGCGTGTCGTGGGTCGCCGAATGTACGGCGGACAGAGCACCTACATCCCGTTGAAGGTCAATCAGTCCGGTGTGATCCCCGTGATCTTCGCGAGCTCGATCCTGTCGTTCCCGGCGCTGATCGCCTCGGCGCTCGGCAACAGCCTCACCGGCGTGCAGAAGTGGATCAACGACAACCTCGTGAACAGCCAGGGGTGGTTCTACATCGGCTTCTACACCCTGCTCATCATCTTCTTCGCGTACTTCTACACGGCGATCGCGTTCAACCCGGCGCAGCAGGCCGACATCATCCGCAAGCAGGGTGGGTTCATCCCCGGGGTTCGTCCCGGCCCGCCGACCGAGCGCTACCTGGCGAAGGTGCTGAACCGGATCACGCTCCCCGGCTCGCTCTTCCTCGCGGTCATCGCGATCACGCCGTTGCTCTTCTTCGCCCTCTTGGACATCAGCCAGTTCCCGTTCGGTGGCACCGCGCTGCTCATCACCGTGGGTGTCGCGCTCGAGACGATGAAGCAGATCGACAGTCAGCTCATGATGCGCAACTACGAGGGATTCCTCGCATGAGGCGAGCAGGCTCGAGCTGATGGCGGTCCGCGGCCCGCGGCTCGTATTGCTCGGAAAGCAGGGCGCCGGCAAGGGGACGCAGGCGACCAAGCTCGCCGAGCACTACTCCGTCGCACACCTCTCCACCGGCAACCTCTTTCGGGAGGCCGCGAGCGCCGGGGCCCCACTCGGCCTCGAGGCGAAGCGGTTCATGGATCGCGGGGACCTCGTGCCCGACGACACCGTGGTGGGCCTCATCGAGGAGCACCTCGGTCCCGACCAGCACCGCCAGGCTGGGTTCGTCCTCGACGGGTTCCCCCGCACGCGGCGCCAGGCGGTCGAGCTGACGCGGATCCTCGACGACCACCCGCTCGACCTCGCGATCGACCTCGACGTCCCGACGGAGGTCGTCCTGCACCGCATCGCGGGTCGCCGGGTCTGCACGCAGTGCAACCGCGGCTACCACGTCGACAACCCACCCAACCAGGGGTGGGTCTGCGACAACTGCGGTGGTGCCGTGGTGCAGCGCGACGACGACACCGAAGAGGCGGTGCTGCGCCGCCTCGAGCTGTACGAGGTCGAGACGCTGCCCGTGATCCAGTACTACCGCCGGCTCGGGAACCTGGCCCACGTCGACGGCAGCTGGGAGAGCGACGACGTCTTCAAGCGGCTCATCGAGACGGTCGAGTCGCGGTTCCGTCCCGACGCACCATGATCACCCGGAAGACGCCGGAGCAGATCGGATTGATGCGCCGCGCCGGACGCGTCGTGGCCGAGATGCACGAGTGCTGCACCAAGGCAGCCCAGCCGGGCGCGACGACCCTCGACATCGATCGGGTCGCCCGTGAGGTCCTCGACCGACGGGGCGCGCGATCGAATTTCCTCAACTATCACGGGTTCCCGGCCGTCGTCTGCACGTCACCGAACGAGGTGATCGTCCACGGGATCCCCGACGAGCAGGTCGTCCTCGAGGAGGGCGACATCCTCTCCATCGACTGTGGCGCAATCATCGAGGGCTGGCACGGCGACGCCGCCATCACCGTCCCGATCGGCGAGATCGACGAGGAGTCCCAGCGGCTCCTCGAGGTCACGAAGGCCTGTCTCGACGACGCCATCGTCGAGATCGTCGCCGGCAACCGCCTCGGCGACATCGGGCACGCGGTGGAGTCCCGCGCGCTGGCGGCGGGGTTCTCCGTCGTGCGGGAGTACGTCGGCCACGGGATCGGGACGGCGATGCACGAGGAGCCCCAGGTCCCGAACTACGGCACGCCCGGCCGGGGCATGAAGGTGCGCGAGGGCCACGTCCTGGCGATCGAGCCGATGATCAACGTCGGCACTCAGGAGACCGAGACGCTGAGCGACGGCTGGACCGTGGTCACCAGGGACGGGCGCCGCTCGGCCCATTTCGAGCACTCCATCGCCTGCACCGACAACGGGCCCGAGGTCCTGACCCTGCCTGGGTAGCCGGGTGGGGCCGTAGGAAACCGGGGTTCGACTTGGGGCCGTCGAGGGCGGTCGTGTAGCATCAATCTCCGGCCCAGCGTGGTTTTTCAGGCGCATTTGACGCGCCGCGAGCATCGAGGGAAGCACTGGCAAAGCCCAAGGACGACACGATCCTCGTCGAGGGGACCGTGGTCGAACCACTGCCCAACGCGATGTTCCGAGTAGAGCTCGAGAACGGGCACAAGGTGTTGGCTCACATCTCCGGGAAGATGAGGATGCACTACATCCGCATCCTCCCCGGCGACCGGGTCCAGGTGGAGCTCACTCCGTACGACCTGAGTCGGGGTCGGATCACCTACCGCTACAAGTAGTTCCATCCGCAGTTCGAGACGAAGACAGAAGGCGCAGCGCTCGTGAAGGTTCGACCATCGGTCAAGAAGATGTGTGAGAAGTGCAAGGTGATTCGCCGGCACGGGTCGGTGCGCGTCATCTGTCAGAACCCGCGTCACAAGCAGCGTCAGGGCTAGAGGAGCGTTCGTGGCACGTATTGCAGGCGTCGACATCCCGCGTGAGAAGCGGCTCGAGATCTCGTTGACCTACATCTTCGGGGTCGGCAAGACCACCGCGCAGCTGGTGTGCGACCAGACGCAGCTCTCGCGCGACACGCGCGTGCGCGACCTCACCGAGGACGAGGTCGCCAAGATCCGCAGCTTCATCGACGGCAACCTCAAGACCGAGGGCGACCTCCGCCGCGAGGTGTCGGCGAACATCAAGCGCAAGGTCGAGATCGGCAGCTACGAGGGCATCCGGCACCGCCGGGGGCTCCCGGTGCATGGCCAGCGCACCCGCACCAACGCACGCACCCGCAAGGGACCGAAGAAGACGGTCGCGGGCAAGAAGCGCGTCAAGAAGTAACGAGAGGATTCAGGAATCGTGGCAAAGCCTGCCGCGGGCGGTCGACGTCCGAAGCGGCGAGAGCGCAAGAACGTCGCCTATGGCGTCGCGCACATCAAATCATCGTTCAACAACACGATCATCACGATCACCGACCAGCAGGGGAACGCGCTCGCGTGGGCCTCGTCGGGGAACGTGGGGTTCAAGGGATCTCGAAAGAGCACCCCCTTCGCCGCGCAGCTCGCCGCGGAAACGGTCGCGCGGCGCGCGATGGAGCACGGCGTGCGCAAGGTCGACGTGTTCGTGAAGGGCCCAGGGTCCGGACGCGAGACGGCGATCCGCACCATCCAGAACACCGGGATCGAAGTGGTCGGGATCAAGGACGTCACGCCCATCCCGCACAACGGCTGCCGCCCCGCCAAGCGGCGCCGGGTCTGAGGGAGAAGCGCATGGCTCGATACACCGACGCGGTCTGCAAGCTCTGTCGACGCGAACGCATGAAGCTCTTCCTGAAGGGCGCCAAGTGCGACTCGATGAAGTGCGCGATCGAACGCAAGCCCTATCCCCCGGGTGAGCACGGCCGGGGCCGGATCCGTGAGAGCGAGTACCTCCTCCAGCTGCGCGAGAAGCAGAAGGCGCGCCGGATCTACGGGGTGCTCGAGAAGCAGTTCCGCAACGTCTACGGACGCGCGTCCCGTCAGCCGGGCATCGCTGGTGAGAACCTGCTCCGGATGCTCGAGTGCCGGGTCGACAGCGTCATCTTCCGTGCGAACTTCGCTGCGAGCCGGAACCAGGGTCGCCAGCTCGTGCGGCACGGCCACGTGCTCGTGAACGGGAAGCGTCTCACGATCCCCTCGTACCAGTGCCGCAAGGGCGACGTGGTCGAGCTGACCGCGAAGGCCAAGGCGAACATCGTCATCCGTCACAACCTCGACACCCTCGACCGTGCCGTGCCCGCGTGGCTCGATGTCTCCACGAGCGACGTGAAGGCGACGGTTCGAGAGCTGCCGGTCCGGGAGCAGATCGATGTTCCCGTGCGTGAGCAGCTCATCGTCGAGCTCTACTCGAAGTAGTCCCCGCGCAGTCCCCGGGACGGGGGCCGTCATCCCATCGGGAGAGAAGTACCGATCATGCTCATCATCCAGCGCCCCGAGGTCGAGGCCGGCGAGGCCGACGGCAACACCCAGTCGTTCGTCATCGCACCGCTCGAGCCGGGCTTCGGTCACACGCTCGGCAACAGCTTGCGACGGACACTGCTGTCGTCGATCCCGGGTGCGGCCGTCACGCAGGTCCGCTTCGACGAGGCGCTCCACGAGTTCGATGTCATCGCCGGGGTGAAGGAAGACGTCACCGACCTCATCCTGAACCTCAAGGACCTCGTCCTCACGTGTTCGAGTGAGGACGAGGTCACGCTTCGCCTGGACAAGCGAGGTCCGGGCGAAGTGACGGCCGGCGACATCCAGACGACCTCCGACGTCGAGATCCTGAACGGTGATCTGCACCTCGCTACCGTGAACTCGAAGGGCCGCCTCGCGGTGGACCTCACGGTGGAGCAAGGTCGGGGCTACCTCTCGGCCGAGCGCAACAAGCGCACGTCGACGATCGGTGTGATCCCCGTCGACGCCATTTTCTCTCCCGTGCGACGCGTCTCGTTCTCGATCGAGCCGACTCGCGTCGAGCAGGCCACGAACTACGACAAGCTCACGGTGGAGATCGAGACCGATGGTTCGATCTCGCCGCGGGACGCGCTCGCTTCGGCAGGCGACACGCTGCGGAGCCTCGTCAGCCTCGTCGCCGACCTCTCCGACGAGCCGCGTGGCCTCGAGCTCGGTGAGGTCTCACCGGCAACGGCGGCGTCACCCGATCTCGAGCTCGCGATCGAGGAGCTCGACCTCTCGGAGCGTCCCCGCAACTGCCTCAAGCGGGCCCGGGTCGACACGATCGGACAGCTCGTGTCGAAGACCGAGGACGACCTCCTCGCGATCACCAACTTCGGGTCGAAGTCGCTCGACGAGGTCCTGCTGAAGCTCGACGAGCGCGGTCTGTCGCTGCGGGTCAAGGAGTAGTCGTGCCCACGCCGAAGAAGGGTCCCCGTCTCGGGCGCGACCCCGCCCATCAGCGGCTCATGCTGGCGAATCTCGCGGCGAGCCTGTTCGAGGCCGAGCACATCGTGACGACCGTGACCAAGGCGAAGGTGCTGCGGCCCTACGCCGAACACCTGATCACGAAGGCCAAGAGCGGCTCGATCCACGACCGGCGGAACGTGCTGGCGACGCTCCACGACAAGCAGGCGACCCACAAGCTCTTCTCGGAGATCGGGCCGCGCTACTCGTCGCGCCCCGGTGGCTACCTCCGCATCCTCAAGCTCGGACCGCGCCCGGGCGACAACGCCCCGATGGCGCGCATCGAGCTGGTCTGAGCGAGGTCCGCACCGCGCCCTCGTGCACGGTGCGCCGGGGCTGGTCGATCGGCGATGACGCCGCCTGACGGTGGTTCTCCCGCAACGCAGCGCCTGCAGCTCGTCGTCGCCTACGACGGTACCGACTTCCACGGCTTTGCCGGCCAGCCCGCCGTCCGCACGGTCGAAGGCGTCCTGAGCGACGCGCTCGCGAAGGTCCTGCGCACCGAACCCGGGGCGCTGCAGCTCGTCTGCGCCGGTCGCACCGATCGCGGGGTCCACGCGTGGGGACAGGTCGTCAGCATCGACGCACCCGCCGGGGCCGACCTCGTCAATGTCCGCCGGGCGCTCAACCGGATGCTCGGCCCCGAGGTGGTCGTCCGGGGCGTACGGGTCGCCGCCCCGGAGTTCGACGCCCGACGGAGTGCCACCGCGCGTACGTACCGGTACACGATCCTCAACCGTGAGGAGCCCGATCCGTTCCTCACCCGCCACGCCTGGTGGGTCCCCGTCCCGCTCGAGATCGCGCGGCTCCGACTCGCGGCGGACCCGTTCATCGGCGAGCACGACTTCTCGGCGTTCTGTCGGAAGGGGCCGGAAGGGTCGACCACGATGCGACGGGTGCTCTCGTCGCGTTGGCTCCCTGACGACCGCCCCGGCGTCCTCGTCTACGAGATCGTCGCCACTGCGTTCTGCTGGCAGATGGTCCGCTCGATCGTGGGGACCCTCGTGGAGGCCGGCGCCGGGCGCCGCAGGCCCGGAGACATCCTCCAGACCCTCCGTTCCGGGGACCGCGCCGAGGCGGGCGCGGTCGCGCCCCCGCACGGCCTCTGCCTCTGGCGCGTGGACTACGGCGCCTGATCCAGGCAACCCTGCACGAAGACGGTGACGGCAGGGGTCATCCGGGTGTCGCCCGGCGCTCCGATGAGCTTGTTGACGTCGGCGTGCGACAGCCCCACCCCGTCGATACGCCAAATGGCGGCACCGCTCGCGGCCTCGGCGGAAACGGCGAACGCCTCTTGGGTCGCGCGCCGAGCGGGGGTGCCCCGTACGACTACCTGGAACGCCGGGAGCTGCTTCCGGTCGCCAAGGTGCCTGTCCTCAAGGTGCTGGATGGGCGAAGCGTCGCGGAGCGTCGCATCGTCGGGCCCGAACGCGTTCTCGACGAGGCGGGTCTCGGCCGACCGCTGTACGAGGTCGTACGACGCGGTGTCGTAGGACCCGACGCAGCGTATCGCGGACACTTTCCCGCCCGCCCTCTCTACGAAGGTGGGATCGGTCCCGACCAGGGCCACGAGGTGCGCACCGGCCGAATGTCCGAGGAGTGCAATCCGGGTCCCGTCGCCGCCGTAGCGATCGGCGTTCGCCTCGAGCCAGGCGATCGCCGCCCCGATGTCGTCGGCATGGGCAGGGTGCATCGGCCGCCCCGGATCGCCGATGGGCGCCGAGAGCCGGTAGTTCACGCTGACGAACACGTACCCGAGGTCGTTGAACAGCCCTGCCTTGGTCGTGGCATTGGCCCGCTTGTCGCCCTTCGCCCACCCACCGCCGTGCACCCACACGACGATCGGCACGAGCCGGCACGGCTTCTTCGTCGCCTTCGTCCGGGCGGGCGCGTACACGTCGAGCCGCTGGAGGTCCGCGACCGGATCGTCGACGTAGGCGAGATCCTTCACCACCCGGGCACGAATGCTCGGGCACCGTTCGTCCCGTTTCCCGGACTCTCGGGTGAAGCCCGCGGCGGAGCCCGGGACCGTACTCGCCCCGATCCCGACCAGCACTGCAACAGCCACCGTCAATACGCGCTTCATGGCCTGATCGTCGCGCATCCATGTGCGGGATCTGTTGCCTGGCCGTTCCGCCGTGATCATGGGCCTGGACCCGCCCGCACCCCGTTGTCGGCCCCCGCGCCGACGAGGTGCTCGAGCATCAACCCATCGGGCTGGTCCGGGTCGCCGGCGAGACGCTGGGTACCGTGCGGCTCCATCAGTCGGTGGTGCACCGCACAAAGCCTGATGACGTTCGTACGCACGGTGCGCCCGCCGCGGCTGACCAGGATCAGGTGGTGGTACTGGAGCCCGCGGGTCCGCTCGCATCCAGTGAATCGGCAGTGCGGGTCGCGTCGGTCGATCTCCCGAGCCAACGCCACGGGGATCGTGATCCTGCCCGCGCCGTGGTCGACCGGCTTCGCGTCGTCATGATGTTCCACGACGCGAGCCCCCGGCAGGAGCGCCTCGGCCGTCGCTTCGGCGCCCCGGTGGGCGAGGGTGTCCCACGGCGCGCCCTTGGCCGGACGCATCCGGGAGGTCATCTCCTCGAAGACCCGCTTCGCGAGCACGCCGTCGACGTCGGGGAGGAAGCCACGCCACGCGACGCCCCCGCGCGCGTGGTCGTCCCACCAGCGCAGCTCCCGGGCCTCGCGCCTCGCGGCGGCGTCCTCGGCCGTCACGACGCGGCTCGCTCGCGTGAGCCGCTGCAGGTCGGCCGGTGCCCAGCGGGGGGCCTTCGCGGCCCACGCGCGATCGGTCTCGGGGGTCGCTACCTCGACCAGCGGCTTCAGCTGGTCCCACGAGAGGTCGCCGGCGTCGGCGCGCTGGGCGATCGCCGGCAGCGCCTCGAGCGCCCGGGCCACCTCGAGCGAGTCCCGGGCCGTCCGGGCGCTCACCGACGTGTCCGCGGCGTCGGCGGCATGCCGCTCGTCGAGCACCGCCACGATCGCCAGCTCGCGGGCCTTGAGCCGACGTCGCTCCCGCACGACGGCGCGCCGCTCGGTGCGCAGCCACTCGGTGGTGTGCGTGCGCAGCTCGTCGCGGAGTGCCCGCCCCGCCGCTCGGGTTCGGGAGTCGAACATGTGTTCGGTCATGCAAGTGGAGAACCGGGCGCTGCGATGGTGTGACACCGACCGGCGGAAATTCCTCCCGAGAGATCAGGCCGGAGCTCGGAGGAGGCGGGGTTGCCGGAAGTCGGTGTTCTCGATGATCACCTCGACGAACGAGATGGGATCCACCTCGTCCAGGTAGCCCAGCTCGGCCGCGAGGTACCGGTCCCGGTGGAGGGCTTCCGCGGCTACGGAACCACCTTCCGTCTCGGCGTCGCGCTCGACCCCACGACGTACAGAGAGCGCTTGGTCGATCTCGACCCAGATCCGGCAATCCCAGGCGTCGTCCAGCTCGGGGCGGCATCCGAAGACGCCGTCCACGACGAGCACCCCGTCCTCGGGCATTACCACGGTCTCGTGCGAATGGTCCTGCTGGGTGAGCGGATCGATGCTGCAGAGCGCAACGACGCCGTCACCCGACGGCGCTGCGGGGTCGAGCAGCAACCTCTGCACCGCATCGAGGTCGAAGGCATTCCGGTAGTACCCCTCGCCGGAGACGCGGTCGTAGCGATGCGCCTCGCTCCACGGATGCTTGAAGTCGTCGAGCGACGCCCGGAAGGCGGGCCGGCCCCGCGCCGCGATCCCGTGGGCGAGCTCGTGGCCGATGCTCGTCTTCCCGGCGGCGGTCAGGCCGTCGACCACGACCCGGAGTCGCCCGTGTTCCAGGCCGACGACCAGCTCGACGACCTGATCCAGGACGACCGCCCGCGCCGGCCCCGCCGGCGGAGGCGTGGGCTGCTGCCATGTCGAGAACGAGAAGGTGACCCCCGGTGCATCCACACCCGAGATCATGGCCGAGCAACGTGGGAGGCTCCTCCTCATGGCACCGGAACCCGGCGAACTGCTCGCGAGCGGGCGGGACGGCGACATCTACGAGTACGGCCCTGGGCTCGTGCTGCGGCGGGCTCGCGACGGGCGCAACATCGAAGGCGAGGCCCGGATCATGGAGTTCGTCCACGCCCGGGGCGTCCCCGTTCCGGAAGTCCACGAGGTGCGCGCGGATGGCACGGAGATCGTGATGGACCGGATCGACGGTCCGACGATGGTGGACGCGTTCACCCGTCGGCCATGGACCCTCGTCCGCCATGCGAAGGTCCTCGCCGACCTCCACCGTCGGCTCCACGCTATCGAGACCCCTGACTGGCTCGCCCAACATCCTGACGGCGGCGACCGGACGGTGCACCTCGACCTCCACCCTCTGAACGTCCTCTACGGACCCGACGGACCGGTCCTCATCGACTGGACGAATGCGCGGCGGGGTCGTGCCGAGACGGACCTCGCGCAGACGTGGTTGGTCATCGCCTGCGGCGACACGTCGGATCTCGGCGCGGCGGCGCGCATCGTCGGACCGGTGCAACGGCTCTTCGCCCGCCTCGTGATGCGTCAGTTCGACCGCGATGCCGTCGTGCCGTTCCTCCGCCCGGTCGCCGACGAACGCGCTTCAGACCCGAACATGCGTCCCGGAGAGCTCGCCGCGATGCGGGGCATCGTCGAGCGGGAGGAACGTCGCATCGCCGGTCGTCAGCCCGGCGACTCACCCAGGTAGAGGAACCCGTAGCCCTCGTCGCGGAAGGTGAGGCCGGCGTCGCGAAGAGCCACGCCCCAGTCGCCGCGGACGTCCGGGTCGGTCTCCTCCATGCCGTGGTCGGCGACGAGCACGAACGCGGTGTCGTCGAACACGCCGGCGCGCTCGACGGCTGCAAGGACGTCGCCCATGCGTGCGTCGCTGTCGCGGATCGCCGCAGCGGCGATCTCCGAGTACGGACCACCCTCGTGCATGGCGGCGTCGGTGAGCGTGAAGTTGCAGAACATGAACCGGGGGTGCGGGTACGACTCGTCGCGGTACTTCCCGTCCCAGATGCCGATCGCCTGCTCCGTCCCCATGTGGTCGACGACCGACGACCAGGAGTAGTCCTTCGACGGGCGCACGAACCGCTCGGTCGTGTGGGGGAGCCCCTCGGGTGAAGCCGGGATCGGGGGCACGTCGCCGGCGCGGAAGAAGCCGAACGTGGAGTAGTCGGCGTCGATGTCGCACGGCTCGTTCACCGACGCGCTGAAGGCGCCGGGCTCGTGACGGTGCAGCACCGTGTGGATCGACTCCACGCCGTCGAACGCGTGGTTCATCGCCCAGGGCCAGGTGGCGTTCGAGTTCGTGATCACCTGCTTGCCGGTGCGGCGGTCGAACCAGGCGTTGTGGAGGATCCCGTGGTGGCCGGGGAGGCGTCCCGTGAGGATCGACGTGTGGTTCGCCAGCGTGACGGTCGGGAGGCCGGCCATCGCGCCGTGGCCGTAGGCGGTGCCCATCTCGATGAGCCTGGCGGTGTTCGGCGCCTCGCCGCGGGCGGCCATGTCGTAGAGGACGTTGGGGTTCGTCCCGTCGAAGAGGAACGCGACGACGTGCCTCGGGCGCCCGCCCGCGAGGTCGAGGGCGTCGTCACGAGCGGACCCGTCCTGCCCCGAGAGCACCGAGCCGTCGGCTGCGGGGGGTGCGCCCAGGAGCGCCAGCACGGTGGGGGCCACGTCGACGAGGCGGGCCGAGCGGGGGACCAGGCCGTCGGCCCGGACGCCCTTGCCGGCGAGGACGAACGGTGCTCGGGCCTGCACCACCCCGAGGGAACCGTGCTCACCCCGGTGGCCGCCCTGGTCCTCCCAGTTGTGGCCGGCAGCGTGGATCACGCAGAGGTCGGGCGCAGCCGGGTGGTCGAAGAGCTGGGCGACCTGGTCGAAGGCCTGTGGGTAGGCGTTCTCGCGACGATGGGGGTGCTGGCTGGCGATCTCGTCGGCGAGCGGGCTGAACTTGGATGTCGACTGGTCGGCGAGCGGGTCGATCCCCTCGGTGGCGAGCACCTCGAAGCCGTCGGCGGTCCGGGTGAACCGGACCGAGCCGTCGTGGGTGCGGGCCTCGTAGGCGCCGTCGGTGGCCAGGAGCACCATGTCGACGATCGGATCGAGCGAGGCATCGGTGAGCACCGCGAGGGCCGATTCCGCCGCCTCGGCCCGCTCCGGGGCCAGCCACGTGGCCGCGGGAGCCCCGTCCGAGTGGGTCGTTGCCATCGATCCGAGGCTAGTGGCCGTCGAACTCTCGACGAATCGAAGCCCGATCTCGTGACGGTACCGGCCCTCGACCAGTTCTCGTGACGGGTGGAGCCCCCAGGAGGGCGCGATCGGTCACGGGAACGGGCAGGAGGGCGCGATCGGTCACGGGAACGGGCCGCGCACCCTGGATTGCCGGTCGCGGGGCCTGATCGGTAGGATGGTCCTTCGTCCCCGGCCCGGTCGGGCCCCCGGCCGCCGTGAGGGCAGCCGAGCACACCGCTTGCAGAACTAGGAACCCGCGTGCGCACCTTCTCCCCCAAGCCGAGCGACATCACGCACGAGTGGTGCGTCGTCGACGCCGACGGTGCCGTGCTCGGTCGCCTCGCGTCCGAGGTCGCCAACCTGCTGCGGGGCAAGCACAAGCCGATCTGGGCGCCGCACGTCGACACCGGCGACCACGTCATCGTGATCAACGCGACGAAGCTCGACATCAGCCAGCGCAAGCTCACCGACAAGCAGTACTACCGGCACTCCGGGTATCCCGGTGGGCTGCGCGCCGAGTCGCTCGAGCACCTCCTCGCCCGCGACCCGCACCGCGTCGTCCGCCTCGCCGTGAAGGGCATGCTCCCCAAGGGGCCGCTCGGACGGGCGATGCTCAAGAAGCTCAAGGTGTACCCCGACGCGACCCACCCGCACGCAGCCCAGCAGCCGACGCCGCACACGCTCACCTCGTCGCGCCGCACCGCCTGATCGAACGCCTGTCCCACCATCGCCCCCAGAACCAGCGCCAGGAGTCAGCCCACGTGACGAAGCCCCTCGTACAGAGCACCGGCCGCCGGAAGACCGCCATCGCCCGAGTGCGTCTGCGCCCCGGCACCGGCAAGATCACGATCAACGGTCGCCCGGTCGCCGAGTACTTCCCGGTCCCGACCCACTGCCAGCACGCCACCGAGCCGCTGCGGCTCTCGGAGACCGCCGACGTCTACGACGTCGACGCCACGCTGATCGGCGGCGGCGTGAGCGGCCAGGCCGGTGCGGTTCGCCTCGGGATCGCCCGGGCGCTCGTGAGCCTCGACGACGAGCTCCGTCCGCTGCTGAAGAAGGCCGGTCACCTGGCCCGCGACGCACGCGAGAAGGAGCGTCGCAAGTACGGCCTCAAGAAGGCGCGCAAGGCGCCTCAGTACTCGAAGCGGTAGCCGCGCTCCGGCGCGCCCCGATCACGACGTGACGCTCCGCTTCGGCACCGACGGTATCCGTGGGGTCGCGAACCACGAGCTGACCCCCGAGCTCGTCACCGCCCTCGGACGAGCAGCGGCGCGCGTGCTCGGCGACGGCGTGCCGTTCGTGGTCGGCCGCGACACCCGTCGCTCGGGACCACTCCTCCAGGCCGCGCTCGTCGCCGGCATCTGCGCCGAGGGCGCCGACGTCGAGCTCGCAGGTGTGCTCCCCACGCCCGGGATCGCGCATCTCGCCAAGGTGCGCGGCGCGCCCGCCGCCGCGATCTCCGCGAGCCACAACTCCTACGAGGACAACGGCATCAAGCTGTTCGCCGCCGGTGGCCGCAAGGTCACCGAGGAGATCGAGCGCCACGTCGAGCAGGAGCTGCGCCGCCTCGCCACCGCGGTCCCCGATCCGGGGCCCACCGGTGCGGGCGTGGGTGTCGACCGTCCGATGAAGGACCCGGTCGGCGAGTACGTCGCCCACGTCGTGGGGGCACTCGAGGGGCGTTCGCTCGAGGGGCTCACGATCGTGCTCGACTGCGCCAATGGTGCAGCGTTCCGCACCGCGCCGAAGATCTTCCGCGAGCTCGGCGCCGAGGTCGAGGTTCTGCACGCCCTACCCGACGGCACGAACATCAACCGCGACTGCGGATCGACCGCGCCCGAGTCCCTGCGCGAAGCAGTGCTCGCATCCGGCGCGCGCGCCGGCCTCGCCCTCGACGGCGACGGCGACCGGGTGATCGCGGTCGACGAACGGGGTGGCATCGTCGATGGTGATCAGCTCATGGCCGTGTGCGCACTCGACCTCAAGGAGCGGGAGCACCTCCGCGGCAACGCGGTCGTGGCGACCGTGATGTCGAACCTCGGGTTGCGCCGGTGTCTGGCAGCCCACGACATCGAGTTCGTCGAGGTCCCGGTCGGCGACCGCAACGTCCTCGACGAGCTCGAGCGGCGCGGCCTCGCGTTCGGCGGTGAGCAGTCGGGCCATGTGATCTTCGCCGACGTAGCCACCACCGGAGACGGCGCCCTCACCGGCGCCTTCCTGCTCGACGTCGTGCACGGGACCGGCCACGCGCTCTCCCTGCTCACCGGCGTGATGCAGCGGTTCCCACAGGTGCTCCGCAACGTCGCCGTGCGCGACCGTGCGGGCCTCGACGCCGACGCCAGCTTCTGGGCCGAAGTGCGCGAGGTCGAGGACGAGCTCGTACCCGATGGTCGGGTGCTCGTGCGGGCCTCCGGGACCGAGCCGCTCGTGCGTGTGATGGTCGAGGCGGCCAGCATCGAGCGCGCCGAGCTCGTCGCGGACCGCCTCGTCGAGTCCGTGGAGCAAGCGTGCGGTGGCGCCGTCAAGGCGGGACCTGGCCCGACGGCGTTCGGCTCGGGGTCCGGCGACGTGACCGAGGATCGCCCGTACGGCGATCACTAGGCTGGTCGACGCATGTGCGGGATCATCGGCGTCGTCCGTCGTCAGAGCACGCGCGTCCCTCCCTCGCTCGACCCGCTGACGGCCGAGGTCGTCTCGGCGCTGGAGCGGCTCGACGGTTGGACGCATGGTGCCGATGCACTCCTGGCCGCGGCGAGCGCAGTCGAACGGGTCGATCTCGCGCTGCGCGGGGTGCCCGGGGTGCGCGCCCTGC
>JBKJJI010000332.1:0-5275 GCA_046598115.1 Acidimicrobiia bacterium
CCGCAGGGCCCCGTCTGGCCGAAGTCGGAGATCCGCACCAGAGAAAGGATGGGATTGACGGCCCGGAGCGCGTCCGGGCCGAGGCCCAGCATCTCGAGACCGCCGGCGCCGAGCTGCTCGACCACCACGTCGGCGTCGGCGACGGCCGCGCGCAGCCAGGCCGCGCCCTCGTCGGTGGCCAGATCCGCTACCGCGCTGCGCTTGCCGCCGTGGAGGTAGGCGAACCGGCCGGGCTCCGCGCGGAGCGGGTGGCCACCCTCCCTTGTGGGCGGCGGCTCGACCATGCAGACGTCGGCGCCCAGGTCGGCGAGGAGCCGGGTCGCGTACGCCGCCGCGGCCGGGGCTCCTCCGCCTGCCTGACTGAGCGCGCCGGAGCCGCTGAGCTCGAGGACCCGAAGCCCCGCGATGGCGTCCACGCACCGGGAGCGTAGGCGGCCACAGCGCGGGCGCGATCAGGCGCAGGCCGTCGAGCGCGGCAACCGCAGCTCCCTACAGCCGCGGCTTCCTTTAGGCGAGTTCGACTACAGACGCCGGGGCTCCCGGCCGATACCCACGGCGTGACCGTGACCGTGCTCGCCAACGCGCGCTCCTGGGCGTCGCGTCTTTTTCGCCGCAAGTACGCGGGAGCCGTCCGCTCCCGGCCCGATGTCCACCGGTTCGACGGCGAGCGCGCCTTCGTCACCCGGGGCGGCGCCTGCGTCGGCGGGGTCAAGGCCTCGTGGTCGATGGCCGAGCTCTTGGTGAGCTCCGAACAGGTCGTGCTGCGTAGCCGCCCGGGAGGACTCTTCGACGATGTCGTCATCGCGCGCGACACGGTGACGGCGGTCGGTGCCCGGCCGAGCGAGCTCGGGACCGGCATCACGTTCGGTGACGCGCGACCCGACGTCGTCTTCTGGCCGACCGACACCCGCGAGCTCCTCGAGGCGCTGCGCGACCGCGGCTGGCCGTTCGCCGTCGCGGACTGAGGCACACGCGCGTCGGTCGCGAGACCGAGCGCGACTAGTTCTTCGGGAGATCCCGGAAGGGCTCCGTCTTGTCGGGCCTCGCCTCGGCGGGGAGCCCGAGCACCCGCTCACCGAGGATGTTGCGCTGCACCTGCTCGGTGCCGCCACCGATGCGGATGCCCCACTGCCCGAGGAACTGCTGCTGCCAGAAGCCGTGCTCGAACGCGTCGTCGGCGTAGAGCATCGACGCCGGTCCTTCGATCGCGAGGGCGAGGTTGCCGTTCTCGGCGACGTGCTGCGAGATGAGCAGCTTCGCGACCGAGCTCTCCGCACCCGGCGGCTTGCCGGCCTTCGCGGCGGCGCGGCTGCGCTCCCCCAGCCAGCGGAGCACTTCGAAGCGGGTGTAGGCCTCGGCGAGGCGCTGGCGGATCTCGTGGTCGCCCTCGCGTCCGTAGTGCTTGGCGAGCTCGACGTATTCGCGGAAGCCCAGGCCCATGCCGCCGCCGATGAGGAGGCGCTCGGCCGTGAGCGTCGTATGCGCGACGCCCCAACCGCCGTTCACCGTGCCGACCACGTTCTCGGTCGGGATGTGCACGTCGGTGAGGAACGTCTCGTTGAAGTGGGCGACCCCCGTGATCTGCCGCAAGGGTCGTGTCTCGACACCGGGGGTGCGCATGTCCACGAGGAAGTAGGTGATGCCCCGGTGCTTCGGCACGTCCCAGTCGGTGCGGGCGAGCAGGATGCCCCAGTCGCTCACGTGCGCGAACGAGTTCCACACCTTCTGGCCGTTCACGACGAACACCTCACCGTCGAGCTCGGCCTTCGTCGTGAGCCCGGCGAGGTCGGAGCCGGCGCCCGGCTCGCTGAACAGCTGGCACCACACCCGCTCACCGCTCAGCAGCAGCGGGATCTGCTCGCGCTTCTGCTCCTCGGAACCGTGCGCCAGGAGTGTGGGCACGACCATCGCGAGGCCGACGGAGAACACGCCGGTGTCGATCTCGTAGCGGGCGGCCTCCTGCTGGAACACCCGCTGGTGGGCAGCGGTCAGGCCGCGCCCGCCGTACTCCTCGGGGACGGCGAGGCCGGCGAACCCGGCGTCGTAGATCTTGCGCTGCCACTGCCGACACGTCTCGACATGGGCGCGCTCGCTCTCCGGCGACTGCGAGGTCGCGGCGACCCTGCGCTTGAACTCGCTGGTGTCATGGCGCCGGCGCGTGGCGTTCGCCTCGAGCCAGGCCTTCACCTCGGCGCGCAACCCGGCCATCTCGGGCGCCTCGGCGACCTGGGTCTCCGGCACCTTCGTCTCCGGCACCGGTGTCGCCCTACTGCTTGGCGGCGACGGCATCGGGCGTCGACCCGACGAGCCACATCGCGAAGTACTGCGCTGCACCACCGTAGGCGTGCCCGAGCCCGACGGTCGCGCCGTCGATCTGGTGCTCGCCCGCCGTGCCGCGCACCTGCATCGCCGCCTCGGCGAAGCGGATCATCCCCGACGCGCCGATCGGGTTCGACGAGAGCACGCCGCCCGAGGGGTTCACCGGGAAGTCGCCGTCGATCGCGGTCGCGCCGCTCTCGGTCATCTTCCACCCGTCACCGAGCGGCGCGATGTCGTGGCCCTCGAGCCACATCGGCTCGTACCAGGAGAACGGCACGTAGATCTCGGCGATGTCGATCTGCGCGCGCGGGTCGGTGATGCCGGCAGCCTCGTAGAGCGCCTGCGCGCACTCGACCCCGGCCCGAGGGCGCACGGTGTCGCGCCCGGGAAACGTGCCGAGCTCACTACGCATCGCGGACGCGAGCACCCAGGCGGGTGGCTTCGACGCCTTCGCGGCGCCCTTCTCGTTGGTGAGCACCATCGCGCAGGCGCCGTCCGATGACGGACACGACTCCAGGAAATGGATCGGGGCCCACAGCATCGGCGACTCGCGCACCTTCTCGACCGAGATGTCCTTCAGCTGCAGGTGGGCGTAGGGGTTCTTGAGGGCGTTCTGGCGATCCTTGACCGCGACCTTCCAGCCGATGTCCTCCGGAGCGCCCGACCGCTCGATGTAGGAGCGCATCCACGGGGCGAAGATGCCGCCAGCACCCATGCCGCCCGACTTGCCGCCGGCCAGGCCCCACTGCGCGTTGCCCTCGGCCTGCTTCTCGTACGCGACGGTGAGCACGCGGTCGTGGATGCCCATCTCGATGAGGTGGCTCGCGACGATCGCGGTCGAGCCGCCCACGGAGCCCGCGGTGTGCACGCGCATCATCGGCTTGCCGTGCGCGCCGAGCGCGTCGGCCATGCTCAGCTCCGGCATCATCACGCCCTCGAACGGGTCGGGTGCCTTGCCGAGCACGACGGCGTCGATGTCGGTCCAGTCGAGCTCGGCGTCGTCGAGCGCGCGTTGCGCGGCCTCTCGTACCAGCCCGGGGAGCGATACGTCGTCGCGCTGCTTCTTGTGCTTCGTCTGGCCGATGCCGATGACCGCGCACCGTTCGGCTGTCATGAGCTTCCCTCCAGCACCGCGACGAGGTTCTGTTGCAGGCACTGGCCCGAGGTGGCGTGTGCCACGGCCCGGTGCTTGCCGTGCTCGGCGACCTGGCGGGCCGCCTCCGCGATGCGGGCAAGACCCACGGCCATCACCGGGTTGGCGGCGAGCGGACCACCCGACGGGTTGATCTCGACGTCGTCGCCGAGGCCGAGCGCGGCGCGCAGGATCGGCTCCTGGTGCGAGAACGTCGCCGAGAGCTCGGCGACGTCGACCGGGGCGTTCCCGATGCCGGCCTTCTCGCCGGCGAGACGCGTCGACATCGACTCGGTGAGGTCGCGCATCCCCGGCTGATGGGCCTCGATCCGGTGGTCGATTCCCCGGATCCAGACCGGGTTCTCGCACACCTCCTTGGCCTTCGCCGCCGTCGCGAGCACCACTGCAGTGGCGCCGTCGGAGATCGGCGGGAGGTCGTGCCGGCGCAGCGGTGCGGTCAGATACGGCTCCGCGAGCAGCGCGTCGACGTCGAACTCACCGCTCACCTGCGCGTACGGGTTGCCGATCGCGGATCGGCGGCTGCGGGCCGCGACCTCGGCGAAGTCGCGTTCGGTCGCGATCCCGGCGTCGAGCAGCGCGCGGGCCTGGAGCGCGGCAAGCGACACCGGGTCGGCGCCGAGGGGCGTGAGCGTGTACGGGTCCATCTGGAGCGGGTAGATCTCGGACGGGACGCCGGGCGAGGACTTGCCCGAGCCGAACACGAGCGCGGTGTCGATGTCGCCGTGCTGGAGCCGGACCCAGGCCTCGTAGAAGGCCCACGCACCGTCCATCTCGACGTGCGACTCCGAGATCGGTGGCCAGGCGCCGACTGCCTCGAGGTTCATCACGAACGCGAACGTCTGGCCGGAGAGGTAGTCGCACGAGCCCGCGCAGGTGAAGCCGAGGTCGCGTCGGTCGATCCCGGCGCGCTCGATGGCCTCGCTGATGACCGGGAAGAGGAACTGCGGCTCGGTGAGGTCCGCGGCGCGCCACGACGGCGACTGCGCGTACCCGATGATCGCGAGGTCGTCGGCCGCCATCAGAATCGCTCCCCCATCAGAACCGGCTCCATCAGAACCGGCTCCATCAGAATCGGCTCCATCAGAAGCCGCCTTGGTTCGGGAGATCCTCGGGCGCCACGTCGGGCTCCCCGGTCGTCTTCCATCCCCGGATCACGCCGTCCGCGCTGCCCCACGATCGGTTGCCGATCTCCTCGACCGTGCGCTCGTCGGGGGGCGCCCACACCGCCTCGACGCGAATCCCCACGTGCACCTCGTCGGCCGGGACGTCGAGCACGTCCTGGAGGCTGAGCGAGCCGCCGCCGTCGAGGTAGATCGAGACCTTCGCGAACGGCTCGGTCGCCTCCTGGCCGTAGTACGCGACCGGCGTGACGACGGTGTAGTTGGTGACGACGCCCCGGTCGGCGGCGACGATCTCGTCGGCCTCGGTGGTCTCGACCACGCAGATCGGGCAGTAGCCGCGCGGGGGGACGTAGACGAGCGCGCACTGCGGGCACTTGTGGCCGGTGATCCGGCCCGCCATGAGCTCGCTCGAGAAGCGCTCCACGACCGGACAGATCTGCTCGCGGTAGTGGAGGCTCATGAAGTAGTCCATCCCCACTACTGGCCCCGTCACTGGAGCGTTCGGGTCGACGGCTTCCGCTGCGTCGCTCATGTCGTCGTCCCCGATCCGGCGTCTTCGGGCACGAACGCCTCCAGGTCGGTGATGAGGCCGATGCGCTCGTCCTTCCAGCGCGGGACGACCCGCATGCCGGTGCGCATGGCGTCGATCGAGCCGGCGTCGACGGCATGGAACAGACCGGTG
>JBKJJI010000343.1:0-5478 GCA_046598115.1 Acidimicrobiia bacterium
AGCTCGCCGGTGCCGCGATCGAGCACGCGTGGGGTGGCAACGTCGCGATCACGTTCGACCGCCTTCCCCACTGCGGTCGGACCCCACTGCCAGGTGGCGGGAGCGTGGCGTTCGCCGCCGGTTGCAACGGCACCGGCGTCGCGCTCATGACGTGGTTCGGGTACCAGGCGGCCGCCTGGCTCGCCGGGGAGGGTCCGCCGCCGCCGTTCGCCCGACTCCCGTTCCCGGCGGTGCCGCTCCACTCGCTGCGCGACCGCTACCTCCCCCTCGTCGGGGGCTGGTTCCGGCTGCGCGACCGCTACGGGCGCTGAGCCGCGAAACGATCGACGAGGCCGCGCACGTCGGTCTCGACGTCGTGGTCGCGCGCGAGCCAGTCCCGGTTGCGGCGATGGAGGTCGTCGCCCTCCAGGTAGCGGTTGAGGAAGACGACCACGGGCGCGAGGTCGTGGAGCGGCGCGACGGAGAGACGGACGGCGTTGATCGTCCCGAGCCCCGCATCGGCGACGAGCAGGACTGTGGCGGGGCGCAGCGCGCGAGCGAGGTCGACGGTGTCGCCGTCGTCGGCGAGGGGAGAGCGGGGGCCGCCCGCGCCCTCCACGAGGCCGACGTCGATCCCGGTCGGCCACTGCGTCTCGGCCGCGAGGTCGGCGATCGTGAACCCGTCGAGGCCGAGCGCGGCGGCCGCCATCGGGGGTGCCATCGCGACCGGGTAGGAACGATGCGGAGGACAGACCACGTCCGGTGCCTCGCCGGTCGCGGCCGCGAGCACGTCGGCGTCGCGCGGGTGGGCCTCGTCCGGAGCGAAGGACTGCGCCGGCTTGCGCGCCGCGACCGTAAGCCCCCGGGCCCGCAACCCTCCCAGAAGCGCGGCCCCGGCCCAGGTCTTGCCGATCTCGGTGGCGGTCCCGGTGACGACGACCAGCGTTTCGGGGCGCGTCATCAGCCGAGTCATCGGCCGACTCATTGGGGCGTTTCGAGCGCGGCGAGGGCGCGGGCGAGCGCGTCGACCTGTGCATCGGTGTGCGCAGCCGACAGCGCGACCCGCAGGCGTGACGAACCAGGGGCGACGGTGGGTGGTCGGATCGCGGGCACGAGCATCCCCTGCTCGAGGAGCGCCGCCGAGGCAGCGACCGTCGCGTCCTCCGTGCCGACGACGATCGGCACGATCGGCGAAGGATGGCCGGGGCGCACGCGCTCGACGTGTGCGCGCAGGCGATCCCGGAGCTCGTGGCCTTCCGGCGACCGTACGATCCGCACGGCGGCGAGTGCGGCGGCCGTGTCGGCCGGGGTGGATGCGGTCGTGAAGATGTAGGAGCGCGCTCGGTTGACGAGGAGCTCGGCGAACGGTGTTGCCGTCGCCGCGAACCCCCCGAGCGAACCGAGCGTCTTGGAGAGGGTCCCGATGCGGACGACGTCGAGGTCGCCCAGGTCGGGCTCGGGTTCGAGGACGGCGTGGGCCTCGTCGAGGACGAGGAGCGCGCCCCGTCGGGTGCAGATGTCGACGAGCGCCTCGAGTGGCGCGACGTCGCCGTCCATCGAGAAGACGGTGTCGGTCACGACGATCGCGCGGGTCGCGCCAGCGTCGTGCAGGATCGCATCGACGTGCTCCGGGTCTGCGTGCCGGGCGATCTCGACGCGCGACCGGCTGAGTCGGCATCCGTCGATGATCGACGCGTGGTTGAGCTCGTCGGAGACGACGAGGACGTCCGGCCCGCCGAACGTGGTGAGCACGCCGAGGTTCGCCGCGAAGCCGGTGGGGAAGAGGACGGCGCGTTCGGTCCGCTTCCACGAGGCGAGCGCGGCCTCGAGGTCGCTGTGCACCGGCCTCGACCCCACGATCAGGCGCGCGGAACCCGAGCCCGCACCCCAGCGGTCGAGGGCGGCGCGCGCCGCGTCGACCACGGCAGGGTGCTGGGTGAGCCCGAGATAGTCGTTCGAGGCGAACGAGACGACGGGGCGGTCGTCGGGCGCGAGCTTTCCCTCCGGCCCGGCCCCGTCGAGGTCGCGTGGGGCCCGCCACTGCCCGGCGCGTCGGATCCCGTCGCCCTGTGCCGTTGCCCACTCGCGCCAGGTCACGGTGCGTCCACGCCAGGAGCGGGCGCGTCCGTGAGCGCATCGAGCGACGCCGCGAGCACGTCGACGATCCGGTCGATCTCGTCTGCCGTGATCGTGAGCGGGGGCATGAGGACGACCACGTCGCCGAGCGGGCGCAGGAGGACGCCGCGCCGCACGGCGCCGGCGCACGCGCGCCGACCCCACCGCAACCCGTCGCGTGGTGGCGCGAGCTCGATCCCGCCCATGAGGCCCTGCAGCCGCACCGCGCCCACGGTGTGGTGCGGCGCGACGTGCGCGTCGAGCGCCGCGCGCAGCTGGATGGATCGGGCCCGGACGTTCTCGAGCACGGCGCCGTCGGCGAGGAGCTCCAGGTGGCGCAGCGCGACCGCGCACGCGAGCGCGTTCCCGCTGTACGAGTGGCCGTGGTACAGGGTGTGCTCGGAGAGGTCGGGTCCGAGGAACGCAGCGAACACGCGGTCGCTCGCGACGGTCGCCGACTGCGCCACGTAGCCCGCGGTGAGACCCTTGCCGAGGACGAGCAGGTCAGGTCGAAGCCCGCACTGCTCCGACGCGAAGAGGGTGCCGGTGCGCCCGAACCCGGTGGCGACCTCGTCGCAGATCAGGAGCACGTCGTGGGCACGGCAGGCCGCGCCGAGTCGCGCGAGACCTTCCGGGTCGCCGAGCTGCATCCCCGCGGCTCCCTGGACGAGCGGCTCCACGATCACCGCTGCCAGGGTGTCGGCATGTGTCGCGACCATCTCGACGGCGGTGTCGAAGCAGCGTGGATCGGCGAACTCGGGGGCCCGCAGGACCGGGAATCGCAACGGGTCGAACAGGTCGGTCCCGAACCCGCCGGCGCCGACCGACAGTGCACCGATCGTGTCGCCGTGGTACGCGCCGCCGAACGCCAAGAAGGTGGTGCGGCCCTCGATGCCCTGGTTCACCCAGTACTGGAACGCGATCTTCAGGGCCTGCTCGACCGCCGCCGCGCCGTCGGAGGCGAACAGGAAGTGGGGCGAGTCGACGGGGACGAGCGGTGCGAGTGCCTCGGCGAGCTCGATCACCACGCGGTTCCCGTTGCCGAGCATCGTCGAGTGCCCGCCTCGCTCGAGCTGCGCGCGCACGGCGTCGTCGAGCTCCGGGACGCAGTGCCCGAGCGTGTTGACCCAGAGCGACGAGATCGCGTCGAGGTAGCGCCTGCCGTCGACGTCGATCAGGTCGTGCCCCTCGGCGCGCTCCACGATGATCGGGGAGCTCTCCGGGTAGCACGACATCTGCGTGAAGCCATGCCACACGACGTCGGCGTCGCGCCGGGCCCACGCAGGTGCGTCGTCCATCCGGCCCATGATGGCGCGAAACGTTCCTCCCGTCGCCCGCCTCCCTGTCACCCGGGCGACCCGCGGCGGAGTGCCATGATGCGCCCCTATGACGCTTCGGGACCAGGCCGCCGTGGTCGGGGTCGGTGCGACGCCGTACTACAAGCGCGGCCAGTCCCTGCCCCAGACCCCGTTCGAGATGGCGGGCCGGGCGATGCTCGACGCGCTCGCCGACGCCGGCCTCACGGTGGCCGACGTCGACGGTCTCGCCCTGTACTCGTTCGGGCTCGGCGGCGACACGTCGTTGTTCGCGCAGGTGATGGGCATCCCCGAGCTCCGCTTCACCGCGATGCTCACGGGTGGCGGTGGTGGCGCGGCCGGCTCCGTGGGGCTCGGTGCCGCGGCGATCGCGTCGGGGATGGCGACGTGTGTCGTGAGCCTCATGACGCTGCAGCAGGCAGTGAGCCGGTTCGGTGCGTCGTACGCGCCGAAGGGGAAGCCGGGCGCGCAGTACTCCGCGCCGCCGTCGCCGGAGGGCAACTTCATCCAGCCCGCGGGGCTGATGGGTCCCGGACAGATGTTCGCCGTGCTGGCCCAGCGGCACATGCACCGGTACGGGACGACGCGAGAGCACTTTGCCGAGGTCGCGATCTCGACACGCGAGAACGCCCGCCGTCGCGACACCTCGATCATGCGCGAGGAGATGACGCTCGACGATTACTTCTCGGCCCGGATGATCGCCGATCCCCTGTGTCTCTTCGACTTCTGCCTCGAGTGCGACGGCGCGGTGGCGGTCGTCACGACGACGGCCGAGCGTGCACGCGACCTCCGCCACCCTCCCGCCTACGTGCGGGCGTCCGCGCACGGCGGCAACGGCCGCTGGGGCCAGGCGATCACGTGGATGGGCATGCCCGACGCCGAGTTCGCGTCCTCGGGGCATCGTCCGGTCGCGAAGCGGCTCTACGAGATGGCCGGCTGCGGCCCCGCCGACGTCGACGTCGCGCTGCTGTACGACCACTTCTCGCCGATGGTGCTCATGCAGCTCGAGGACTACGGGTTCTGCGGCATCGGCGAGTCGGGGCCGTTCGTCGCCGACGGGAACATCCGATGGCCGAACGGCTCACTGCCGGTGAACACCCACGGCGGCAACCTGTCGGAGGCGTACATCATCGGCATGACCCACGTGAAGGAGGCGGTGGAGCAGATCCGGGGCACGGCCGTGAACCAGGTCGACGGCGCCGAGCTCGCGCTCGTCACCGGCGGGCCCGCATCGATCCCGGTCTCCTCGTTGCTCCTCGCGGGAGCGCCGGCGTGACGACCACCGGCGCGGGAGCGCGCCCCGACCTCACGGCGAAGCTGCCACCGGAGGAGCTCATCGGCCTCACTCCGGACGTGTTCACGCGGCCGTTCTGGGACGCCGCGGCCCAGCACCGTCTCGTCGTCCCGAGGTGCACCGCGTGCGCCACGTTCCGTCTCCCGCCGAGCGCGTTCTGCTGGACGTGTCAGGCCCAGGAGGTGGAGTGGGTGGAGCACGACGGCGCCGGCGAGGTCTACAGCTTCACGATCATCCACCACCCCTTGCTGCCGGAGCTGAGCGACTCGGTGCCGTACGTCCCCGCGGTCGTCGAGCTGCCGGACACGAATGGGTGCCGGCTCGTCGGCGCGCTCCAACAGGTGCGGCTCCCCACGGTCCGGGTCGGCCTCCCGGTCGAGCTCGTCTGGCGCGACGTCCGCGACGGCGAGACGGTGCCGACGTTCCGTCCGGCGCGCGCGCCCGACCGAGCAGATGATCGAGCAGGAGACCGAGGAGACGAGGCATGAGCCTCTCCGGGGCGAAGATCCTCGTGACCGGCCCGACCGGCCAGGTCGCGCTGCCGCTCACGCTCGGCCTCGCCGCCGACAACGACGTGTGGGGAGTCGCGCGGTTCCACGACGCCGGCGCGCGCGAGCGGCTCGAGGCGGCCGGCGTCACGTGCGTGGTGGCCGATCTCGCGACGACCGACTTCGCCGACGTTCCGAACGACTTCGACTACGTCCTGAACCTCGCCGTGGCCAAGGGCACCGATGCCGACTGGGACCGCGATCTCGCCGCGAACGGTGAGTCGAT
>JBKJJI010000410.1:0-5538 GCA_046598115.1 Acidimicrobiia bacterium
GCGAACACGGCGAGACCGCGGTCGCGGTCGAGCTCCTCGCGCACGAACGGCTGGTCGGCCGCGACGATCTCGCGCATGCGCGCGTCGATGCGGGCCAGGTCGTCGTCGCTGAAGTGCGCACCATCGGGGAGCTCGAAGTCGTAGTAGAAGCCGTCGTCGATCGCCGGGCCGATCGCGTAGCGCGCTCCCGGGAAGAGGTCCGTGACGGCCTGCGCGAGCACGTGGGCGGTCGAGTGGCGCAGCACCTCTCGGCCCTCGTCGGAGCCGGGGACCACGATCTCGAGGCGGCCATCGCGCTCGAGGGGATGGTCGAGGTCGATCCACGCGCCGTCGAAGCGGGCCGCGAGTGCGTCCTTCGCCAGCCGGGCGCCGATGCCGGCAGCGACCTCGGCGGATGTGGCGCCGGCGGGGATCGCGCGGGCCGACCCGTCGGGGAGGGTGATCTCGATCTCGCGCGCCATCGCCGGTCGACGGTACCAGCGCGGCTCCCCGTTCCTGGGGTTGTTTGCGGGCGCGGGCCCGGCTCGTCTCAGGCGGCGCGCGCCGGCTGCTGGAGGTCGATGCCCATCAGGAGCCCGAGCTCGCGGAGCACGACAGGGCCGGACGCATCGTCGCCGCCGGAGAGCACCGCGCTCGCGAGGTCGTCGAGCGCCTCGAGTGCGCGCGGCGCGTTGAGGTCGTCGTCGATCGCCGCCCGCACCCGGTAGGCGAACGGCTCCGGCTCGACGCCCGTCGGCATCGACGCCGCAGCGACCAGCCGGTGCAAGAGCGCGGTCCCCTCCTCGAGGTCGGAGTCGTACCACTCGAAGCCCGCCCGGTAGTGGTGCCGCAGGAGGGCCAGTCGGATCGCGCGGTGGTCGGCGACCTCGAGCAGGTCGCTCACGAAGACGAGGTTCCCCAGCGACTTGCTCATCTTCTCGCCCTCGTAGCTGACCATCGCCGAGTGCATCCAGTGCTTCGCGAACGGCACGCCCGTGATGCTCTCGCTCTGGGCGATCTCGCACTCGTGGTGCGGAAAGATGAGGTCGGTCCCGCCGCCGTGCAGATCGAGCGTCGGCCCGAGACTGTCCATCGCCATGACCGAGCACTCGACGTGCCAGCCGGGCCGCCCCACACCGAACGGCGCACGCCACGCCGGCTCGTCGGCGAGCGACGGCTGCCAGAGGACGAAGTCGAGCGGGTCCCGCCGGTGCGGGTCCTCGGGCTTGCCGCCCCTGGCCCGGGCGAGCTTGATCATGTGCTCGCGCGAGTACTGCGAGAGCTGCCCGAAACGCGGGAATGTCGACACGTCGAAGTACACGGTGCCGTGGGTGAGGTACGCGTGGTCGGCGTCGAGCAGGCGGTTGATCATGGCGGTCATCCCGGCAATCGCCTCGGTCGCGCGGGGCTCCGCGACCGGCGGCCGCATCCCGAGGGCGTCCATGTCGGAGCGGAACCGGGCGAGCTCGGCGGCCGCCAGCTCGAGGTACGGGATGCCGAGCTCGCGCGCCTTCGGGAGGATGGAGTCGTCGACGTCGGTGACGTTGCGCACCATCTGGACCTCGTGGCCCAGCTCTTCGAGCCTGCGGATGAGCAGGTCGTACGCGAGGTAGGTGGCTGCGTGCCCGAGGTGCGTGGAGTCGTAAGGGGTGATCCCGCACACGTACATGCGGACGACCGGCGGCGGCTCGAACGACACGACCTTGCGCTGGGCCGTGTCGAACAGCCGAAGCGTCATCGGACCTCGCCGCGCCCGTCCACCCCGATGAGCTGGAGCGAGCCCTTGCCCTTGTGGCGCAGGTTGATCGAGAGGAGGAGCGCGGCGAACGCCTCGATCCCGACCGCGTTGGCGAGCGATCCGCCGTCGAACGCACGCAGCTCGGGCATGCTCGTGACGAGGTCGAGGACGACGTCGCGCGCCGCGTCCTCGTCGGCACACACCACGATGTCGCCGCGCAGCGGCTCGTCGAGATCCGCGAACGACGACGCCGGGACGTGCTGGAACGCCGACACCACGCGCGCGTCGGGTGCTGCGGCCTGCATCGCGGCCGACACCGACCCTTCGGGTGGGAGCACGGGCCGGAACTCGCGACCGACCTTCTCGAGGCCGTTCGCCATGCTCACCACGACCTTGCCGGCGAGCAGCGCGGCGTGGTCGGCGGCCGTCGGGACCGCCGCCTCCCAGGTGGTGGCGATGATCACGAGGTCGGGAGCACCCGCGGCGTCTTCGTTCGTGCCCGGCTGGAGCGAGGCGAGGCGCGCTCCCCACTCCTCGGTCAGCTCGTCCGCGACCACCGCAGCCCGATCATGCTCACGCGAGCCGAGGATCACGTCGTGACCCAGGCTCGCGAGCCGGGCCGCGAGGCCCCTGCCGGCCGGTCCGGTCGCGCCCAACACTCCGATGTGCATCTGCGCAGCATGGCACGCGCCGACCGGACGACCCGAGGCCAGCCGGTACGCTCGCCGGCGATGACCCAACCGGGCACCGAACCCCGTTCGTCGTGGTCGTGGCGGCTGGCCGGGGTCGCCGCCGTGATCGTCGCCGCGTGGGTGCTGCTCTGGCCGGTCCTCAGCGTCGTCCGGTCGCTCGTGGCCTTTGCGCTCTACGTCGTTGTGGCCGTCGTCGCGTATCACGTTGGCAAGCTCGTCGGTCGGGCCTCGCGCGACGAGCCCTGAACGAGGCCGCCTCGGCGGTCACGCCGTCAGCTGATGCAGTCGGGGCCCAGCAGCTCCCGGAGCTCCGCGTAGAGCCCGTTGCGGTGCGAGACCCGGAACTCGTCGCCGAGCTGGATGACGGTCGTCTTGTCCGGCTGCTCGAGGTGCACGAACACGGGGCAGCCTCCGGGGTGGCGGACGAACACGTCCTTCAGGGCCTCGACCTTGGCGTCCGACAGGGTGCCGATGCGCGCCCGGATCCGCACGGGGGCGTCCCCGTCGTCGGGGGTGAGGTCGGGGCTCGAGATCTCCAGCGCGATCAGCTTCGCGGTGTCGTCGCGCTGGTCGACCCGACAGCGCATCACGACGATCGCGTCGTCGACCAGGACGTGGCCGTGCTCGGCCATCACGCGCGGGAACACCATGACCTCCACGGCGGCACCGAGATCCTCGAGCATGAAGGTCGCCATGAGGTCGCCCTTCTTCGTGTACTTGCGCGCCAGGGTGGTCACCACACCGCCGACCGTGCAGACCGAGCCCTCCTCGCGCTCTCGCAGCTCCGACAGCGAACCTTCGACCAACCGACGGAGCGCGTGCTCCACGCCGAGGAGCGGATGGTCGCTGACGTAGAGCCCGAGCATCTCCTTCTCGAACGCGAGACGCTGCGTCTTCGGGTACTCGGTGTCGGGGATCTCGAGCCGGTGGTCGAAGCCCTCGTCGTCGCCGAGGCCGCCCTCATCGAGATCGAAGAACGACAACGTCCCCTGGTCGCGGCGTCGGCGCCGGGCGACCGCATCGTCGACCAGATGCTCGTGCACGTCGACGATGCCCTTGCGAGGGTGACCGAGGGAGTCGAACGCGCCCGACTTCGCGAGTGACTCCACGGTGCGCTTGTTGAGAGCGGTGGGGTCGACCCGGTCGCAGAAGTCGTGGAAGTCGACAAACGGTCCCCCCTCGCTGCGCGCGTGCGCGACGTGCTCGACGACGCCGCTCCCCACGTTGCGCACCGCCGAGAGCCCGTAGCGGATCGTGCTCTGGCCTTCGTCGTCGGTGCGGACCGTGAAGTCCTGCTCGGACTCGTTGACATCGGGGACGAGCACACCCACACCGAGCTGGCGGCACTCGTTGAGGAACACCGCCGTCTGATCCTTGTTGCTCTTCACGCTGGTGAGCAGCGCAGCCAGGTACTCGACAGGGTGGTTCGCCTTCAGGAACGCGGTCTGGTACGCGAGGTAGCCGTATCCAACGCTGTGCGACTTGTTGAAGGAGTAGTCGGCGAACGGCTCGATGGTGTCGAAGATGCGCTCGCCGAACTCCCGGTCATGGCCCTGGGCGACGCAGCCGTCGACGAACTTCGTGCGCTCCTGCACGATGAGCTCGCGGATCTTCTTCCCGGTGGCTTTGCGCAGGTTGTCGGCCTCTTCCAGCGAGTACCCGGCGAGACGCTGCGCGACCCGCATCAGCTGCTCCTGGTAGATCATCAGGCCGTAGGTCGGCGCCAGGATCTCCTCGAGATCCGGGTGCGGGTAGTCGACCGGCTTGCGACCGTTCTTGCGATCCGCGTACTCGTTGTGCCAGTTCTGGGCCATGGGGCCCGGTCGGTAGAGCGCGACGAGTGCGGCGATGTCCTCGAAGCGGGTCGGCGCGAGTGAGCGCAGCAGCGCGCGCACCGGGCCGCCTTCGAGCTGGAAGACCCCGACGGTCTCGCCCCGTCGGAGCATCTCGAACGTCGGCCCGTCGTCGAGCGGGACGTGGTCGATGTCGGGTCTGGTGCCCGTCGACGCCTCGACGAGGTCGAGCGTCACCTCCAGCACATCGAGGTTGCGCAGCCCCAGGAAGTCCATCTTGAGCAGGCCGAGGTCCTCGACACCGTGCATCTCGTACTGGGTGACGATCGGCGCGTCGGCGATGTCGCCCCCGGCGACCGGCTTGCGCTGGATCGGGAGGTACTCGGTGAGCGGCTCGCGTGTGATCACCACGGCGGCCGCATGGATCCCGTCCTGGCGTCGCAGACCCTCGAGCCCGCGGGCGACGTCGATCACCCGCTTCGCGTCGGGGTCGTTCTCGTAGAGGATCCGGAGCTCGCCCGCCATCTTGTAGCCGTCGGCGTGCTTCTCCTTCGGCTCGAGACACGCGGCGAGCGGCGTGTCTCGACCCATGATCAGCGGAGGCATGAGCTTGGCGATCTTGTCGCCGACGACGTACGGGTAGCCGAGCACGCGTGCTGCGTCGCGCACGGCGGCACGAGCCTTGATCGTCGAGAACGTCACGATCTGTGCGACGTGGTCCGAGCCGTACCGCTCGGCGGCGTATTTGATCATCTCCGCCCGGTAGCGGGAGTCGAAGTCCATGTCGATGTCGGGCATCTGCTTGCGACCCGGGTTCAGGAATCGCTCGAAGAGCAGGTCGTAGCGGATCGGGTCGATGTCGACGATCCGCAGGCAGTACGCGACGCACGAGCCCGCTGCGCTCCCCCGCCCCGGACCGACCCGGATCCCGCGCTCGTGCGCGTAGCGCACGAGGTCCCAGACGACGAGGAAGTACGCCGAGAATCCCATGGTCTGGATCACGTCGAGCTCGAACTCGATGCGCTCTGCGACGTGCGCGGGGAGTGTGTCGCCATAGCGCTCGCGAGCCCCTTCCAACGTGAGCTCGCGCAGGTACGAGTCCTCGTCGTGACCCTCCGGCGTGGGGAACTCCGGGAGGACCGCGTTCCCGAACTGCAGGTCGAGGTCGGCGCGCTCGGCGATGAGGAGCGTGTTGTCGCAGGCCTCGGGATAGTCGGCAAAGAGCGCCCGCATCTCGCCCGCGGTCTTCAGGTAGAACTCCTCGGACTCGAAGCGCAGCCGGTTCGGGTCGTCGCGCGTGCGTCCCGTCTGCACGCAGAGCAGCGCGTCGTGGGCC
>JBKJJI010000051.1:0-3014 GCA_046598115.1 Acidimicrobiia bacterium
ATCGTCGCAGTCGCCACCGCCGCGACGTCCATCACGACGTCGGCCATTCGTCCGCCGGTGAGCTCACCCACGCGCGCGACCGCGTCCTCCGACTCGACGTCGATCGTCGCGTCCGCGCCCAGCGCTCGCGCGGCGTCGAAGCGCTCGGCGTCGGACGCCGTCCCGGTGACGATCACCATCGCGGCGCCGGCAGCACGCGCGGCCACGAGGCACGCGAGGCCCTGGTGGCCCGGCCCTTCCACCACCACGGTGTCGCCGAGCCGGACGCCCGCCCGCTCCACCCAGTGCACGGCGTTGGCCATCGGCTCGAACATCGTCAGCTCGGCCGCAGGCACGTCGTCGGGGACACGGTGGAGGTTGGTCCGGGGCAGCAACGCCATCTTCTCGGCGTACCCGCCCCAGCATCCGCTGTCGCGGTCGAGGCCGAGCGTGTACCCGTAGACGTGCATCGAGGTGCAGTCGGCGTCGCCGGACCGGCACGCGTGGCATGCACCGCAGCGCAGAATCTCGTCGACGCAGACCCGATCCCCCTCGGCGAGGCTCCACGCGGCGCTCGCCTCGGGCGTGATGGCGTCGATCCGGCCGACGATCTCGTGGCCCGGGACGACGGGGAAGATCTCCCCCGGCACGCCGACCCCGCCGTGGAGCTGCGCGAGGTCGCTCCCACAGAGGCCGACGGCCTCGACGCGCAACACCGCGCCGCCTTCGGGCGGTGTCGGCTCCGGGAGCTCGCGCACGTCCCACTTCCCATCGCCGGTGAACACCCCGGCCCGTACCGTGCCCGCCATCACGAACCTCCTGAACCATCGGCCGAGCCATCGGTGCCCACCGGCACGCCGTCACGACGAACCGGCATCCAGTGGTAGGGCGACGCGTCCTCGCCCGACGCCGCCGCCGCCTTCACGTCGTCGGGCATCTCGCCCATCACGTCGGTCTGCTCGCGCATGCGCGCGTACGTGTGGTCGACGGTCCCGGCACGCGCGTAGTGGTACACCATCGCGGCGCGTCGGCCATCGGACACGTTGTCGGTCGATCGATGCATCAGGTTGCTGTGGAACACGAGCACGTCACCGGCGCGCATGAGGACCTGTTGCGCGTCCGCGAAGTCCATGTCGACGATCTCGGTGTACCCGAGGTTGGCGTCGGGCCGACGGTCCGCGACGTGCTCGTGGACCGGCTCGCGGTGGGACCCGGCCAGCACCGACAACGGCCCGTTCGTCGGGGTTGCGTCGGTCACGGCCACCCAGACACCCACCTGCTCCGGCGGATCGAACGGGAAGTACAGCGCGTCCTGGTGCCACGGCTGCCCGATCGCCTCGGGGTTCTTGAAGATGAACTGCGAGAGGAAGCAGTCGACGTCGGGGCCGAGCAGCATCCCGACGATCGCTGTGAGGCGCTCGTCGTGCGCGAACGGCCCGAACACCGGGTCCCAGTCGTGGAGGATGAAGATCTTCGACACGCGATCCTCGGGCTCGGCCGCGGCCGACCACGGGTTGCGCTCCGGGTCGACGAGCGAGTGGCGGATCGACTCCCCCGCCTCGGCGCGTCGGCACAGCTCGACCGCCCGCTCCTCCATGGCCCGGCACGTGTCGGCGTCGACGAAGCCACGCAGCAGCACGAAGCCGTCTTGCTCCCACGCCGCTCGTTGCTCCGGCGCCAACACCTCGGTCGTCATCGTGACCCCCACGCCGATCGGGGCGCCTCGACAGCGGACGCCCGTATGCTCACGCGGCGCATCATGGCATCCTTCGATCACTCCCCACCGCAGTCACCGCCGGGCCGACGCTGAGATGCAGGCGGTCCGGAGCACCGAACGCGGGGTCGAGGTGCTCGAGGTGCCCGACATCGAGGACGGCGAGGGTGCAATACGCCTCGCGGTCCGTTCCGCCGGCATCTGCGGATCGGACCTGCACCTCCTCGGCTTCGGGCCGATGCCGGTCACGCTGGGCCACGAGTTCGCCGGCACGCTCCCCGACGGCAGCCTCGCAGCGGTCAACCCGAACGTCCCTTGCGGCGAGTGCGACCAATGCGTCGCCGGGTTCGGCCACCGGTGCCGCACCGGCGCCCAACGGGTCCTCGGAGTCGGTGCCGACGGGGGTATGGCAGAAGCCGTTGCCGTGCCGACCGATGCGATCGTCTCGCTCCCCGCGCACCTCCCGATCGGCGACGCCTGCCTGGTCGAGCCGCTCGGGGTCGCGACCCACGGCGTGCGTCTCGCCGGTCTCGAACACGGACAGCGCGCGGCGGTCGTCGGCGCTGGAGCGATCGGCCTCGCCGCGGTCGTCGCGGCCCGAACCGTCGTCGATGACGTCGGCCTCGTCGCGCGACACACCTCCCAGCGCGAAGCGGGTGAGCGTCTCGGCGCTCGATCGCCCAATGGGAAGGGCGATGCGGAGGACGACGGTGAGTATGACGTCGTGTTCGAGTGCGCTGGGACCGAGAGCGCGCTCGCCAAAGCCGCGGCGATGTGTCGCCCCGGTGGACTGATCCTCTTCCTCAGCACCCACTGGTCGCCGGTCCCGATCCCCGGGATCACCGCGGCGATGAAGGAGCTCGACTTCCGGTGGTCGTACACCTACGGCGGCCACGACCACGGCCACGACCTGACCGACGCGGTCGCCCTGCTCGCGAACGATCCGAACATCGCGGCGACGCTGATCACGCACCGCTTCCCTCTCGACGACGCCGCCGAGGCGTTCCGGGTCGCAGCCGACCGGGAGGCCGGGGCGATCAAGGTCGTGCTCGAGCCGTGACCGGGCCCGCCATCGACCTCGGGCTCGCGGGGCGTCCGGCGATGGTCACCGGTGCAGCCGCCGGGATCGGTCGCGCGACCGCGCGATGGCTCGCCCGGGCCGGATGCCCGGTCGCCATCGTCGACCGCGACGCCGACCGGCTCGCCGAGACCGCCGACGAGCTACGGGCCGCCGGCGCGGAGGTCGCCCCTATCACCGCCGACCTGCGCGACGACGGCGCACCCGAGGCAGTCGTGGCCGCGACCGTCGAGGGGCTCGGCG
>JBKJJI010000177.1:0-6063 GCA_046598115.1 Acidimicrobiia bacterium
CCGCGAGCGCGCTCGTCGACGTCGACAGCTCGCGGTAGATCGCGTAGCGGGTGTCGTCGGCAAGGGCCTTGAGGACGGGGAGCTCCATCGCTCGTTGACGGTAGCCCGGTGCGGACATATTTTCAAGGTTGGCATTGTTTTTCACGGTACTGTCACCGCTACCAGCGCCACGACCCCAGCGCCACGATGAGGAACCGCCCGCCATGAGCACCCCGAGCCCCACCGTCGACCAGGTGCGTGGCGTCCTCGCGGGGGTCATCGACCCCGAGCTCAAGGCGAGCATCACCGACCTCGGGATGGTCGGGGAGATCTCGATCACCCCTGCCGGCGAGGTGACCGTGCCCGTCGCGCTCACCACCGCGGGCTGTCCCCTCCGGCACCAGATCAAGGTCGACGTCGAGTCGAAGGTGCTCGGGCTCCCGGGCGTCGAGTCGGTACGGGTGGAGTACGGCGAGATGACCGCCGAGCAGAAGGCCGCGGCGATGTCGCGAGCCCGCTTCCAGGCGCGCGAGCAGGCCGAGCCCACCGAGGTCGCCGCCACCACCCGCGTCCTGGCCGTCGCCAGCGGCAAGGGCGGCGTGGGGAAGTCGTCGATCACGGTGAACCTCGCTGCCGCACTCGCCGCGCGGGGTCTCGCCATAGGCGTGCTCGATGCCGACATCTGGGGATTCAGCGTCCCCCGCATGCTCGGGATCGACGAGCGCCTCGGCGGCACCGACGGCAAGATCGAGCCCGTCGACGTGCCCGTCGAGGCCGCGGAACCCGGCGGGACGCCCGGTCGCCTCGCGGTGGTGTCGATGGGGTTCCTCGTCGACGACGACCGCACCGCGCTCATGTGGCGCGGCCTCGTCCTCACGAGGGCACTCGAGCAGTTCCTCACCGACGTCCGGTGGGGCGAGCTCGACTACCTGCTCGTCGACATGCCGCCCGGCACCGGCGACATCCAGATGGGGCTCGCCCGGATGCTCCCGCAGGCCGAGATGCTGGTCGTCACCACGCCAGCGCTGGCCGCGCAGCATGTCGCGACCCGCGTGGCCGACATGGCGCGCCGCTCGCACATGAAGGTGGCCGGCGTGGTCGAGAACATGACCGCGTTCGTGGCACCGACCGGGGAGACCTACCCGCTCTTCGGGACCGGCGGCGGAGAAGCCCTCGCTCGCGACATCGGCGCACCGCTGCTCGCCCGCATCCCGATCGAGCCCGCGGTCGCGTCGGGTGGCGACGCCGGCACACCGGCGGTGCTCGCCGCTCCAGACGGAGCCGCGGCGGCGGCGTTCCGCGAGCTCGCCGCACGGATCGTCGAGGAGGTGCTCCCGCCGATCGAGATGGCGGGCTGCACCGCGCGGATGATGGAGCTCATCGACCAGATCGACGCCCCTGAGCCCAGATGAGGGCTCTGAATTAGGACGCGCTCCACGTCGAACGGGCCGAGGTCCCGTCGACCTTGCCGTCGGCCTTCAGCTTCACGAGGTGCGCGTGCACCTGCCAGCCAGCGGCCTCGACCAGCTCGTCGGGCAGGTCCTGGCTCCCATAGATCTCGGCGACGAGGTCACGCACCTTGGCGCCGCCGAGCTTGGCGAGCAGTCGGAGGATCTGGCGTTCGCGTTGCTTGCGATGCGCGACGTACTCGTCGATCCGGGCCTTCGGGTCCTCGATGACGTCGCCATGGCCCGGCGCGAGACGGCTGAGACGGATCTTCCGGAGGCGATCGAGCGACGCGAAGTATGCGGCCATGTCGCCGCCCCGCCCCGGGTTCACGACCGACCACGTCCCCTCGAGCACGGTGTCGCCGGTGAAGAGGAGGCGCTCCTCCTCCAGGCGGAAGCACACATGGTTCGGTGCGTGGCCGGGCGTGTGAAGCACCTCGAGCGCGAACTCGGTGCCCTCGATCATCTCGCCGTCGACGATGGTCCGGTCGGGGACGATGCCACTCCCGTCCTTGTCGCGCTTCGCGAACGCGAGCACTTCGGCGCCGGTCGCCTTCACCAGGCGCGCGGTCGCGGGTGCATGGTCAGGGTGCGTGTGGGTCAGCAGCACCCATCGGACCCGCTCCCGCATCGACGCCCCGACGATCGCGTCGACGTGCGCCTTGTCGTCGGGACCGGGATCGATCACGGCGACCTCGTCGATCCCGACGAGATAGGTGTTGGTGCCCGGCCCCGTGAACGGTCCCGGGTTCGGTGCCACGATCCGGCGCACGAGCGGCGACAGCGCACTCGGCACCCCCGGGGTGAAATCGGCCATCAGCCTGCTCCTCCGACGCCGCGGTGCATGGTCGCGTGCACGAGCGCGTCGCTCTCGGAGTCGTGCTCGTCGCCCGGCAGGCGTACCTGCCATCCCTGGTCGGGGTTCATCACCCGGAGCGCGGTGGCCGGCTCCTGCCAGGCCGCGTCCACCGCAGCGAGCAGCGCGGCCGTGTCGTGGAACCGCGCCAGCGCCTGGAGGCTCCGAAAGGTGGGCGAGATGAGCTCCATCTCGTCGCGACCCGCACGCGCCAACGCGTCGACGGGTCGGACCCACTCCGAGGCCACAGTCTCGTCGGCGTCGTGGCGATACGGGTGGCCGGACGGCGCGGGGGCCACGAAGAACCACGTGTCGTAACGACGAGGGGCGGGCGACGGGGTGATCCACCGTGCGAACGGACGGAGCCGCCCCGCGTCCAGGACGAGCGACTCCGACACCAGCAGCTCCGCAAACGACGCCGAACCCGACGCGATCGCCGGGCGAGCAGGCGAGAGGCGGTCGCTGACGCCCGGAGCGACCGGCCGCCCGGTCGCTCGGTCGCACGTCAGGAGCACACCGCTCTCCTCGAACGCCTCCCGGATCGCCGCGACCCAGAAGCCCAACGCGCCGCTCATGGCGAGCTGGGCGTCCGCCGTCGTCGGCTCGTACCCGCGGACGAGGTCGAGCATCTCCGGTGCACGGTCGCCCGGGTCGAGCGCACCGCCCGGAAAGACGTGTGCGCCCGCGACGAACACCGAACGGAGGTTGCGACGCAGGAGGAACACCTCGATCGACGACTCGCTTGCACCGCCGGTCGCAAGGGTAGCCGGGGTCGCGGCGGAGCCACCGGCGTGCGGACCACCGTTCGGGGCGTCCCGCACCAACATGACGGTCGCCGCCTCGCGGGGCTCCACCGCACCATCCTACGGCGGGCCGACCTGTGCCGCGTCCGGGCGGGAGTCGTCGCCCGCGCGCGGCGCGTACGCTCGCGCGTCGTGGACCCACGGCGCGCACTGCCCGCTGTCGAGCGCGTGATCGCCGCACTCGCCGGTGATGATCACGCCCTCCCAACGGCGCTCCTCACCCGATGCGCCCGCGATGCCGTGGATGCGGCACGGGCGCGCGTGGGCGCGGGTGCGGAGCCCACCGCCGCCGACGTGATCGCGGACGCGCGCGACCGCGTCGCGGCACTCGATCGACGGATGCTGCGACCCGTCCTCAACGCCACGGGCGTGCTCGTCCACACGAACCTCGGTCGCGTGCCCCTGGGAACCGCCGACTTCGACGGTGCCGCACGGGTCGCGACGGGATACTCGAACCTCGAGTTCCGCCTCGACGAGGGCCGACGCGGATCGCGTCACGAGCACGCCGGGAGCCTCCTCGCAACCGCGTGCGGTGCCGAGGCCGGCATCGTCGTCAACAACAACGCGGCCGCCGTGCTGCTCGCGCTCGGCGCACTTGCTCGCGGGCGCGAGGTGGTGGTCTCGCGTGGCGAGCTCGTGGAGATCGGGGGCGGCTTCCGGGTCCCCGAGATCATGGCCGAGTCGGGCTGCCGGCTCGTCGAGATCGGGACCACGAACCGGACCCGCGTCGCCGACTACGAAGGCGCGATCACCCCCGACACGGCCCTCCTCCTCAAGGTGCACGCGTCGAACTACCGGATGGTCGGATTCACCGAAGCCACGCCGGTCGCCGCGCTCGCGAGCCTCGGCCTGCCTGTGATGGTCGACGCCGGGTCGGGGCTCCTCGACGAGCGGACGCCGTGGCTCGAGCACCGGCCGGCATGGCTGGGCGACGAGCCCGGGATCCGCCAGGCGATCGACGACGGCGCGGACCTCGTGACTTTCTCCGGCGACAAGCTCCTCGGCGGCCCCCAGGCCGGGATCATCCTCGGGCGGGCCGAGCTCGTCGAGCGGGTCGCACGGCACCCGCTCGCTCGCGCCGTGCGGGCCGACAAGCTCACGCTCGCCGTGCTCCAGCAGGTCGCGCTCGCGTATCTCGATGGCGACGCCGCCCGGTTGCCGTTGTGGCGCATGGCCACGGTGACGCTCGACGAGCTGCGGGTGCGCGCCGAGCGGATCGCCCGTCTGGTCCCCGGCGCCAAGGTCGTCGACACCGAGGCGGTCGCGGGCGGTGGATCGCTCCCCGGGTCCACGATCCCGTCGGTGGGCGTCGCGGTCGAGGTCGACGACCCGAACCGAGTGCTGACTGCGCTCCATCGTACCGACGTCGTCGCGCGCATCGTCGACGACGCGATCCTCGCCGACCTTCGGACCGTCGAGCCGGACGACGACGGCGCTCTCGCCGGAGCGCTCCGGGACGCGGTCGCGTCCGGCGTCGCTCCCGCATGATGCGCCCGGCGGTCCACCGGAGATGATGCGCACCAGATGATGAGGACCATCGCGACTGCGGGCCATGTCGACCACGGCAAGTCCTCGCTGGTGCTGGCGCTCACCGGGACCGACCCCGACCGGTTCCCGGAGGAGAAGGAGCGCGGGCTCACCATCGACCTGGGCTTCGCCTTCTGCACACTCCCATCGGGGACCGAGGTCGGCTTCGTCGACGTGCCGGGTCACGTTCGGTTCATCAAGAACATGCTCGCCGGCGTCGGCGCGGTCGACCTCGCACTCGTCGTCGTCGCGGCGTCGGAGGGATGGATGCCCCAGAGCGAGGAGCACGTGCGCGTGCTGGAGCTCCTCGGGGTCAGCCGCGCGCTGATCGTCCTCACCAAGGCCGACCTCGTCGACGGGGAGACGCTCGACATCGCCCAGCTCGAGATCGAGGAGCGGCTCGCCGACTCACCGCTCCGCGGCGCTCCGATCGTGCGTTGCGACTCCCTCTCGGGCCGCGGGATCGACGACGTCCGTGCGGCGCTCGATCAGCTCCTCGAGGGTGCTCCCGTGGCGCTCGACACGGGCGCGCCCCGGTTGTGGGTGGATCGCGTCTTCGCGGCGAAGGGTTCGGGGACGGTCGTGACCGGCACCCTCACCCGCGGCACCATCTCGGTCGACGACCACGTCGAGGTGGGCGCCGCGCCGCAGCCGGCCCGGGTCAGGAGCATCGAGACCGCGGGTCGGCGCCTGCAGTCGGTGGGTCCCGGCGCCCGGGTGGCGCTGAACCTCGCGGGCATCGACCACCACGACGTCCACCGCGGTGACGCCGTGGTCTCGGAAGGCCCGTGGACCCGGACCCGGGTCGTCGACGCGGCCGTCGAGTGGGTCCCCGACGCCCGACGCCGCAAGCGCGGGCGACTGCAGGCCCACGCCGGCTCGGGCGAGCACCGCGTCTGGTTCCGCGAGCTCGACGACGAGGGCCGGTTCGCCCGCCTGCGCTTCGCCCACGCGATCCCGCTGGCCGTCGGCGACAGGCTCGTCCTGCGTGACGCCGGTTCGAGCAGCACCGTCGCCGGCGCGACGGTGCTCGACCCGGCTCCGTCGACCAAGGTCCGCGACGCGGCAGTCGCCGCCGCACTGCCCCGCGACGAGCGCGTGCTCCGCGCGCACCCCTGGGCTCGCGTGGAGGACCTGGCTCGGTGCTTCGGATGCTCCGCTCCCCACGCGAAGGCGATCGCCGACGAGATGGTCGCCGCTGGGTCGGCGACCGCCGTCGATCCGTGGTTCGTGGCCACGGCGCAGCTCGCACGCGTCCGCGTCGAAGCGGCGACCCGGGTGCTCGCGCACCATCGCGACCGCCCCCACGACCCGGGGCTCGACCTGGCAACGCTCGCCGACGCGGTGGGTGTCGACGCCGACCGCCTCCGCGGCGCGCTCGCCGGCGTGCCGGACCTCGTCGTGCAGCAAGGCACGGTCCGCCACCGCGCCCACAGCAAGGCGTCCGACT
>JBKJJI010000183.1:0-3337 GCA_046598115.1 Acidimicrobiia bacterium
CTGCGGGTCACGTACCGGATCAAGGTCGAAGGCCGGGAGCACCTCCCGCGCCGGGGGCCGGTGATCATCGCGGCGAACCACCGGTCGTTCCTCGACTCCATCTTCCTGCCGCTGCTGATCGGCCGGCGCCGGATGACGTTCGTCGCCAAGGCCGAGTACTTCGACAAGGCCCGCACCGCATGGTTCTTCCGCGGCCTGGGGCAGATCCCCATCCGGCGGGAGGGCGGAAGCGCGAGCCAACGCGCCCTCGACTCGGCCACCGAGGTGCTCGAGGCCAGCGGCGTCTTCGGCATCTACCCCGAGGGCACCCGCACCCGGTCCGGGAAGACCCATCGGGGTCACACCGGGGTGGCCCGACTCGCGCTCCGGACGGGCGCACCGGTCGTCCCGGTCGGACTCGTGGGCACCGACGAGTGCCAGCCCACCGACAAGTTGCTGCCCCGGCCATTCCGGACGATCACCGTCCGCATCGGGGCTCCCATCTTGCCGACGCGGTTCCAGGGGAGCGACGACCGGTTGGCCCTGCGTCGCTTCACCGACGAGGTCATGTTCGAGATCGTGCAGCTGTGCGGCTGCTACGAGTACGAGGACGTCTACGCCACGAAGCAGGCCGAGGACCTCCCCGTCGAGCCGGTCCGTCTCCCGGCCTTCGAGTCCGTGCCCGTCACCCGCGTCGCCTGACGCCCGCGGTCGGGAGCCAGACCAGGCTCAGGAAGGCTTGGCCCACCCGCGGGAGCGCTCCACCGCGCGGGTCCACTCCGCGTAGCCCGCCTCGACGAGCTCGCCAGGTGACGGCTCGAACGACGCCTCGCTCGACCATGCTGACGCGGCGTCGGCCGGGGAGGCCCACACTCCTTCAGCGATCCCCGCGAGGGAGGCAGCGCCGAGCGCGGTGGTCTCTTGCACGGCGGGGCGGCGTACCGTCACACCGAGTGCGTCGGCCTGGAGCTGGCACAGGAGGTCCATCACGCTCGCGCCGCCGTCGACCCGCAGCTCGGTGATGGGTCGTCCCGTGACTGCCGTCATCGCGTCGACGACGTCGCGGGTCTGCCAGACCATCGACTCGACGACCGCGCGCACGAGATGGGCCCGTCCCGTCCCCCGGGTGATGCCGAGCACCGTCCCGCGCGCGTACGGGTCCCAGTGTGGGGATCCCAGCCCCGTCAGCGCGGGGACGAATACGACGCCGCCCGTATCGGGGACGCTCGCGGCGAGGGCTTCCGTCTCGGATGCGTCGTCGATGATGCCGAGTCCGTCGCGGAGCCACTGGATCGCGGCCCCGGTGACGAAGATCGAGCCCTCGAGCGCGTACGTGTAGGTGTCGCCGAGTGCCCAGGCCACCGTCGTGAGCAGTCCGGGCACCGGTTCGGGACAGGTGTCGCCGACGTTCATGAGGACGAACGATCCGGTCCCGTAGGTGTTCTTCGTCATGCCCGGCTCGTTGCAGGCCTGCCCGAAGAGCGCGGCCTGTTGGTCGCCGGCGATCCCGGCGACGGGCACCGTGAGCCCGGCTGCGCACGCCGCGACCGTCGTGCCGAAGCGTCCGCTGCTCGGCAGCACCTCGGGCAGCAACGTGGGGGAGAGGTCGAACAGCGCGAGGAGCTCGTCGGACCACGCGCGGGCGCGGATGTCGTAGAGCATGGTGCGGCTGGCGTTCGACGGATCGGTCGCGTGCACGCCTCCGTCACTCCCGCCGGTCAGCCGCCAGAGGATCCAGGAGTCGACGGTGCCGAACGCGAGGTCGGGGTGGGCCTCGACCCCACCCTGGCCGAGCAGCCACTCGAGCTTCGTGGCCGAGAAGTAGGGGTCGAGCACGAGGCCGGTGCGGGACCGGACCAGCGGCCCGACGCCTGCGTCGCGCAGCTCGTCGCAGCGCTGGGCGGTGCGGCGGTCCTGCCAGACGATGGCCCGATGCGGCACCGCGCCGGTCGCGCGGTCCCACAGGACCGTCGTCTCGCGCTGGTTGGTGATCCCGATGCCGGCGACGACGACGCGCAGGTCGCGGAGCCGGTCGACGACCTCGCCGAGGGTGGCCAGCGTCGCCGACCAGATCTCCTCGGGGTCGTGCTCGACCCACCCGGGTTGCGGGAAGTGCTGCGGGAACTCCCGGTAGGCCGATGCCAGCAGCGCGTGGTGCTCGTCGAACGCGAGCGTGCGCACCCCGGTGGTGCCGGCGTCGATGGAGAGGACGACGGCCATGTGTCAGCGATTGTCCCAGAACGCCTCGGTCGGGGCCGGTACGTCGGTGGCCGCGACGGGCACCGGTTCGGCGGTCGCGGGCGCGGGCACGGCCGGTGTGGCGGGCTCGGCGGTCCGTTCGAGTGCGGCGGCGAGCGAGCGGCCGAGCACTCGGGCACGAGGGCGGAACTCGAAGACGAGCGGCACGTCTCCTGCACCCGTGACCACGACCTGGGAGAGCAGGCGGCGGTCGCGTACCCGTTCGAGCCCGAGGGTCTCGTAGCGCTTGCCGAGCGAGAGCGAGCCGGCGGTGCGACCCCGACGCTCGAAGACGAGCGCCCGCCGGTTGGTGAGCACGAGCGAGTACTGCCGACGGGCGAGGAACAGGAGGGGCACGCCGATGCGCTGCCGCGTGGCCCAGCACAGACCAAGGTGCTCGATCTCCTCGCCGGTCCCGAGGACCGGGGTCGCGAGCTCGTTGATGCGCGTGGTGAGGCGACGACCGGGGCTCGGCACACCCCAAAGATACCGGCCAACGATGCCGGGCCCAGGGTTCCCGGCAGAGGGTTCCGGGACTGGATGCCGGGGACCTCGCGCCTGCGAGACTCGTCGGATGCGCATCGGGATCCTGACCGGCGGTGGTGACTGCCCCGGGCTCAACGCCGTGATCCGCGCGGTCGTCCGCAAGGGTGACGGCGAGTACGGCCATCAGATCGTCGGCTTCGGCCACGGGTGGCGCGGCGTGATCGAGGGGGAGGTCCGCGAGCTCGACCTCGCGTCGTCGCGCGGGATCCTGCGTCGGGGCGGGACGATCCTCGGCACGTCGCGCACCAACCCGTTCACGCGCGACGACGGCGTGGCGGCGGTGCTCCGCACACTCGAGGCCGAACGCGTCGACGCGCTTGTCGCGATCGGCGGCGAGGACACCCTCGGTGTCGCACATCGCCTGGGCGCCGAGGGCGTGCGCTGCATCGGTGTTCCCAAGACCATCGACAACGACCTCTCGGCCACCGACGTCACCTTCGGGTTCAACACCGCGGTCCAGATCGCGTCGGACGCGCTCGACCGGCTCCACACCACGGCCGAGAGCCACGACCGGGTGCTCGTCGTCGAGGTGATGGGTCGCCACGCGGGCTGGATCGCCTTGCACTCGGGCATG
>JBKJJI010000116.1:0-5810 GCA_046598115.1 Acidimicrobiia bacterium
CCCGCATTCCCCGTATGCGCAGGCTCCCCCGACTCCTTCGACGCCCCCACCGTCGACGCATCCGACAACGAACCACTCGAACCCGACAACACCCGCGCCGCACCAAACCCATCATTCACCGGACCCGACGACGGCGCCGCGGTCGTGAAGGACCATGAGTCATCAGCGACGAGCGGATTCCCGGCGACGTCCTTCACGCCGGGACTTCCACCCTTGACGACCGCGGTGTAGGTAGAGCTCGCCGCGAGTGGCGAAACCGGATCGAGCACCGCGCGGTTCGTCGCCGCGTCGTAGGTGACGGCAGCGGTCACCGGCGCGCCGCTCACGCCCCCCGCGCGAAGCGTCGTCGTCGAAGAGTTCACCGTCGAGGCATCCAGCGGCTCGGAGAACACGGCAGAGACATTGACGTCGATAACGACACTGGCGGCGCCGCGCGCGGGAGTCACGGTGGTCACCGTGGGTGGGGTCGTCTCACCCGCGTAGCGGATCCGTCGGATCTCGCCCCCCCAGAGGTCGACGTAGTACAGCATCCCGCCCGGGCCCGTCTGCAGATCGACCGGGTTGGTCGCGCCGCTGGCGAACGTCTCGATGAGGTTGGGCGACGGGCGCCCGTCCGCGCCGGCCTTCATCACCCAGATGCAGTCACGGCTGTAGTCGGAGAAGAACGCTGCACCAGCGAAGCCGACGGGGTAGCTCCCTCCGCTGACGGGCGCGAACGCGAGCCCTGAGATCGATGAGCTCCCGCTCGGACAGGCCTCGTTCGGAACGACCTTGTTGCTGTGGCGGTACGTGAAGAACGGATCGGCGACCGCGCCCGGCACGGCGTAGAGCCCCTGGCAGATCGACAGTCCCGTCGCCTCGAACCCGGCCTGACGGGCCGCGCCCTCGTAGCAGGGCCACCCGAAGTTGTCGACCGAGCCGTCGGTCGGGAACGCGACGACGTCGATCTCCTCGTTGTCCCCAGCTCCGACATCGCCGACCCACAGCTCGTTGGTCCCGGGTCGAACGGCGATCCGGAAGGGGTTGCGCAATCCGGTCGCGACGATCCGCCGTGCGTTCGCGTCCGACGAAGAACCGAGTGGGTTGCCGGAGACGCCGGCCCCCGTCGCCGGGTCGATCCGCAGGATGCTGCCGTTGAGCCCGAGGGGATCGCCCGAGGTCCGCAGGTCCTGCGATCGCAGCGCACCCCCCTCGGCAGTCGGTGGGGCCGGCGCGGCGCCACCCGGGTCACCGCAGGGGTTGACGGGATCGCCGTCCTGGCCATAGTCGGTGAAGTTGTAGTTCGCACCGTCGCCGCCGCCGACGTAGAGCATCCCGTCGGGGCCGAAGGCCAGGCCACTCATGCTGTGGCTGGGGTACTGCTGGCACCAGTCCTCGACGAGAACCTGCTCCGCGCCGGTCATCACGTTGCCGGCCGCGGTGAGGCGCGAGACACGGCCGCTGACGACGCAGCCGTCGCCGTTCGGTCCCGGGGGCGTGGGACAGGGGTCGTTCGTGACCCCGGCAGCACCCCATCGCGGCGCGGTGCCGCCGATCGCGCGGTCATGGGTGTACGACACGTACACGGCGGGCGTCGTCGGGAAGTTCGGATCGAGCGCGAGCCCGAGCAGGCCGCGGTCCCAGAAGTTGTGGACGTTCGTTCGCAGGTCGGCGAAGACCGCGGGCGTGGTGGCAGTCAGCGAGTCGAAGACCTTGACGAGGCCGCTCTTCTCGGCGACGAACACCCGCCCATCGGGTGAGAAGCGCACGGCGGTGGGCTGGGTGAGACCGCTCAGCACGGTCTCTTCGACGAACCCTTGCTGGAGCGATGCGGGGGCGGCCGAGGCATCCCAGGGCTGGAGCACGCTGAGGCCCGTCGCCACCAGGGCGACCGCGAGGACCGCCCCGACAGTTGCCCGTACCCGACGCAGCCGCGTCTCTCCCATGACCCCAAGCCCCCCGTGGCCGCCTGAGCTCCCCGGGGTGCGGGGTGCCAGAGCGACCAGGAGCAGAATATCACTCTGTACGGTTATCCGACCACTCTCCGGGGTATTGGCGCAGGCTCCGCCGCCCTCCTGATGGACGAGGTGCCACCACGCCGTGGAGACTCCCCCGGTGAACGACAGCCCTCGCCGGCCCAACGTGGTGCTCATCAACTGCGACGACCTCGGGTACGGCGACCTCGGGTGCTACGGGTCGACGGTGAACGCGACGCCGACGCGCGACCGTCTCGAGAGCGCCGGCCTCAGCGATCCCGGCTCAAGGTCGCGGCGTGACCAGCACCTTCCCGATCGCGCGGCGCTCGGCGACCATCGCCATGGCGTCCGCCGCGTGGTCGAGGTCGAACGACGCCGAGACGTGCGGTCGCACCTTCCCCGACCGGAACAGCTCCGCGAGCTCGGCCCGATCGCGGGCGAAGTCGTCGGGGGCGTGCTGGGTGAAGCCGAGGAACTCGAAGCCGCGCACGATGACGCCCTTCAGCAGCACCAGGTTCGCAGAGATCTTCGGGATCTCGCCCGACGCGAACCCGACGATCACATAGCGACCACCCCACCCGGTTGCCCGGACAGCGGCGTCGGTGAGCGCGCCGCCGACCGGATCGATGACCACGTCGACGCCCCCGGAGCTGATCTCCTTGACCCGGACCTTGAGATCTTCACGGGAGTAGTCGACGACCTCGACCGCACCCTTCGCCGTGCACTGCTCGAGCTTCTCGGGCGACGACGCTGCGGCGATCACACGCGCCCCGAGCGCGGTCGCGAGCTCGACCGCGGCGAGCCCCACCCCGCCGGCCGCGCCGAGCACGAGGACCCAGTCGCCCGGCTGGACCGCACCGACGCTGCGCAGCGCGTGGTACGCGGTCGCGTGCCCGACGCCGAACGCTGCCGCCGACTCGAGGTCGACGCCGTCGGGGACCTGCTGGACGGAGGTCGCGCCGACGACGACTGCCTCTGCGAACGCCCCGACGAACACCTGCCCCGACACGCGATCCCCGATCACGAGATCGGTCACCCCCTCACCCAACTCGGCGACGACGCCGGCGAACTCGCTCCCCGGCGTGAACGGCACGGGCGCGGGGATCTGGTAGGTGTTCGCGACGATCAGCACGTCGGGGAAGTTGACCGCAGCTGCATGGATGTCGACGCGCACCTGGCCGGGCCCTGGCGGTTCGAGGTCCACCGCTTCGACGACCAGATCATCGACCGATCCGTACGCCGAGCAGCGGAGCGCGCGGATCGAGTTGCTCACCGACCGGTCCACCTCGGCTCGCGCTTCTCGACGAAGGCCATAGCACCCTCGATCGCGTCGGCACTCTGGAACACCTGCTCGAGCTGCTCACGGTTCGGGCGGCCGTGGTCAGGACCATGGTCGACCGCGCCCCGCACGAGCTGCTTCGTGATGCGCATCGCGAGCGGCCCGTTGGCGGCCATGCGGGTGGCGAGGTCGACCGCGGTGTCGAGGACGGCATCGGCGGCCACGATCCGGTTCACCAAGCCGAGCTCGGCCGCGCGCGCGGCGCTGATCGACTCCCCGAGGAGGGTGATCTCGAGCGCGGCCGTGAGCGGGATCCGGGTCGCGAGCATCGTCCCGCCGCCGCCCGCGATCAGGCCTCGTCGGACCTCGGCGAGTCCGAAGACGGCGTGGTCCGCCGCGACCACGAGGTCGCAGGCGAGGACGATCTCGAACCCACCGGCCACCGCGGCACCGTTCACCGCGGCGACGAGCGGCTTCGGGTAGTCCCACGGCAGCACCGGGTCGCCGGGCTGGAGTCCGATGTCGACGGCTTCCCCAGGGTCGGGGTCGGTGAACGCCTTGAGGTCCATCCCCGAGCAGAACGCCCGGTCGCCCGAGCCGGTGAGCACGATCGCGGCGACCGCGTCGTCGGCCGCGATCTCGTCGAACGCGCGATGCAGCGCGACGAGCAGACCGGGCGAGAGCGCGTTGCGCACCTCGGGTCGATCGAGCGTCAGGATCTCAACCGCGCCCACACGGTCGCGACGTAGGGGCGATGCATCTCCGTCGGTCACGTTGTCTCCTCGCGCATCGGATGTCGTCGATCGGTCACGCGCGCGGGAACCGGTACAGCTCGCGGGCGTTCAGCTCGGTGATCTGCGCCGCCTCGTCGTCCGGGACGTCGATCATCGCTTCGGCGAGCATCTTCCGACTGTTCGGCCAGTTGGAGTCGTTGTGCGGGAAGTCGGCCTCCCACATCAGCTTGTCGATGCCGATCAGGTCACGGTTCCGGATCGCGTACCGGTCGGAGATCATGCACACCCAGATGTGATCCGCGAACACCTCCGAGGGCGGCGCCGTGTTCGCGAGCCCCTCGTACCGGCTCCGGTCCCACGTGTAGTCGAGCCGCTCGAGCACGTACGGCACCCACCCGGCACCGCCCTCGGAGAGCGCGACCCGGCAGTTCGGCAGGCCGTTGAACGCGCCGCTGAAGATCAGGTCGCCGAGTGCGCTCATCGAGTTCACGCCACAGAGCGCGATGCCGACCGAAGGGGTGGACTCGGGAGACGGACGCAGCAGCCCTGCCGAGGTGCCGATGTGCATCGACATCGGGAGGCCGGTCTCGTTGCAGGCCTCGAACACCGGTCGCCAGTGGCCGGTGGGGAACGACGGGAGCCCGAGCGGATGCGGGTTCTCGACGAACAGCACGGCGCGCGAGCCCTTGGCGGCACAGCGCTCGATCTCCGTGACCGAAGCCGCGACGTCCCAGAGCGGGATCAGCGTCTGGGGGATGAACCGGTCCGGGTACGCGCCGCACCACTCGTCGAGCATCCAGTCGTTCCACGCCCGCACCATCGCGAGCGCGAGGTCGGGGTCGTCGGCCTCGAGGAACTGTGTGCCGCCGAAGCGGGGGAACGTCGGGAACAGCAGCTCGGCCCACACGCCGTCGTCGTCCATCGCGCGTACGCGCTCGTGCACGTCGAACGCGGCGGGGATCATGTCCTCGTAACGCCGGGCGTAGAGGTCGTCGCCGCGCCCGGACTCGCCCTCCCGGAACCGTCGCGTGGCGGCGTTGCCCTGGAAGCTCAACGGGTAGAACCGGTCCTCCCAGAGCCAGCCCTCCACACCGTCGCGGTCGACGATCCGTGGCGCGCGGTCACGAAACCGGGGCTCGATGTGGTCGATGAACACGTGTGCGGGTTCGATCACGTGGTCGTCGACCGAGATCGCTTGCACCTCGTCACGCAGCATCGGGACTCCTTCAGTCGCTCGCCGCGACGCGGCCCAGCAGGTCGGCCACGGCTTCGGGCTCGGTGATCATCAGGTCGTGTCCTGTGTCGATGTCCCACAGCCGACCCTCGGCCCCGGCCTTTGCCATCAGGTCGGGGTCGCGCGTCGCCAGCGTCGACGTGCAGACGATGTGGTACTGCGGGATCGACCAGAGCTCCGCCTCGTTGGTGAGGTCGAGGGGCTGCTCGAAGCACTGCCACGGATGGCCCGTGAGCCGGTCGGCCATCCACGCCAGGTCGTCGGGGTCGGTGACGCCGTAGAGCAAGCCCGCGTCGGGCGATGGGAGCAGCACCACCTCGAGCCCGTCGACGAGCTCACCGAAGGGGCGAACCGCATTGATCACCGGGCCTGCCACGTCGAAGAGCGACTGGCCGTTCACCGGGGTCGCGGCATCGAGGTACACGAGGCGCCCCACGCGGTCGGCCGCGCGGTCGGCGACACCCGTGATGACCATGCCGCCGTAGCTGTGACCGACGAGGATCACGTCGCGCAGGTCCTCGTACTCGAGCACGGCCACGACGTCGGTGATGTGCGTGTCCAGATCGATGGCGGTCGACACGAGATGAGACCGCTCGCCGAGCCCCGTC
>JBKJJI010000152.1:0-6030 GCA_046598115.1 Acidimicrobiia bacterium
GCGGGAGATGCTCGAGACGGTGACGCGCAACGCCCGCGGGGCGTCCGCGCAGTACAAGCTCCGTCGCGCGTCCGATCACAACGCGCGCGCGCGTGCGCTGACCTCGCTGCAGGAGGCGCTGGGACTCTCCGAAGCCCCGCTGCGCATCGAGTGCTTCGACATCTCCAACCTCCAGGGCACCGAGATCGTGGGGTCGATGGTGGTGATGGAGGACGGCCTCGCCAAGCGCTCCGACTACCGGCGATTCAAGGTCCGTCACCAGGACGGGCAGGACGACTTCGCTGCGATGGAAGAGGTGCTGAGTCGTCGGTTCCGCCGCTACCTCGAGGAGCGCGAGGAAGGGGCCAAGGCCGGGAAGCGATTCGCCTACCCGCCCAACCTGCTCGTCGTCGACGGTGGGCGCGGGCAGCTGAACGTGGCCGTACGGGTGCTGGAAGACCTCGGGCTGGACGACATCGCGGTCGCTTCGCTCGCCAAGCGGTTGGAGGAGGTGTACCTGCCCGACCGCACCGAGCCGGTGCGCATCGCGCGCGACTCCGAGGCGCTCTTCCTCCTGCAGCAGGTCCGCGACGAAGCCCACCGATTCGCGATCACGTACCACCGCAAGCTGCGCGACAAGAAGGCCACCCGGTCGGTCCTCGACGAGGTCGACGGCCTCGGTCCCACGCGACGCACGCGGTTGCTGCGCGAATTCGGGTCCGTGAAGCGGCTGCGTGCCCTCACCGAGGAGGAGCTCGTGGCGATCACCTGGCTGCCGGATCGTGTCGCCCGCTCGTTGTACGAGCGGTTGCACGGCGCCGGCACCGACCGCGTGCGAGCATGACCCCCCAGATGCTGGATCTCACGATCGTCACCGGGATGTCGGGCGCAGGGCGTTCGTCGTCGGCCGACGTGCTCGAGGACCTCGGGTACTTCGTCATCGACAACCTGCCGGCCGCGCTCATCCCGAAGGTTGCCGAGCTCGCGCTCGGGGGCGGTGACCGACCGTCGAGCTACGCGCTGGTCGTCGACGTCCGGTCCGGTGCGTTCGTCCACGAGCTGGAGGCGGCGCTGGGCGACCTCCGCGAGACCGGCGCCCGCACCCGGGTGCTGTTCCTCGACGCATCCGACGAAGTGCTCGTGCGCCGTTTCGAGGCGTCCCGTCGTCCACATCCGCTCGCCGACGCCGACGGCATCATCGACGGCATCACACGCGAGCGGACGCTGCTCGAGGAGCTCAAAGGCCAGGCCGACCTGGTCGTCGACACGACGAACCTCAACGTGCACGAGCTGCGCGATCGCCTCCATGAGCTGTTCGGCCAAGGGACCACGAAGCCGGGGGAGCTCCAGACCAACGTCGTGTCGTTCGGGTACAAGCACGGGGTTCCGCTCGACGTCGACCTGTTGTTCGACTGCCGGTTCCTCCCCAACCCGCACTGGGTGGAGCGCCTGCGCCCCCTCGCCGGGACCGACGCGAAGGTTCGCAACTACGTCCTGAAGCAACCGGACGCGACCGCGTTCCTCGCCGAGCTCGAGCGCTTGCTCGCACTGCTCCTCCCCGCGTACCAGCGCGAGGGCAAGGCGTACCTGGCGATCGGGGTCGGCTGCACCGGCGGCCGCCACCGCAGCGTCGTGATCGCGACCGAGCTCGCGAAGCTTCTCGGCAAGCTCGGTTTCGCCGCGAAGGTCCACCACCGGGATGTCGAACGTGCCTGACGACGCGGCCGGGGGTGTGCCCGCACCGCGCGAAGGACCGACCGTCGTCGCCCTCGGTGGTGGTCACGGCCTGTCGGTCGCGCTGCGGGCGGCCCGCCGGTACGCGGGCGCCGTGACCGCCGTCGTGAGCGTCGCGGACGACGGTGGATCGAGCGGTCGGCTCCGGCGCGACCTCGACGTCGTGCCCCCGGGAGATCTGCGCAAGTGCCTCGTCGCGCTCGCGGAGCCCGACGACCTCTGGGCAATGGCGTTCGAGCACCGGTTCGGCGGGAGCGAGCTCGGCGGGCACGCGCTCGGGAACCTGCTCCTCGTCGGCCTGATCGAGACGCTCGGCGACGTCGACGCGGCGCTCGACGAGGCGGCCCGGCTGGTCGGAGCGACCGGACGGGTCCGGCCGGCGACCACCGAGCGCGTGGTTCTGAAGGCGCAGGCACAGCAGGGCGCGGGTGCGGGTGGCGAGGTCCAGCTCGAAGGCCAGGTGGCCGTGATGGAGCACGAGGGTCGGATCCGACGCGTCGAGCTCGTCCCCGACGACGTCCAGGCGCATCCCGACGCGGTCCGCGCCATCGACGAGGCCGATCAGGTGCTCTTGGCTCCTGGGTCGCTGTACACGAGCCTGCTCCCGGTGCTCGTCGTGCCGGAGATCCGGGCTGCGCTCGACCGGACCGCCGCGCAGGTGGTCCAGATCGCGAACCTCGCGCCGCAGGTCCCGGAGACCGAGGGGATGGATCTGGTCGACCACGTCCGGGCGGTGCTCGAGCACGGGGCCCGGGTCGACGTGGTGGTGGCGGCATCGGACGGCGATCTCGTGGTCGACGCCGAGGCGCTGGAGCGCTGCGGGGTGCGCGCTGCCGTCGCCACTGTCGCGCGACGCGGCGCGACGGGCAGTGCCCCCGATGGTGCAGCGGAAGGGGGATGGGTGCACGATCCGGCCAGATTGGCGCCGGTCCTGTCCGATCTGCTGGCATCGGAGGGCCGGGGCGCGGTCGCGCCCCGCATTGCATCGCGATGAGGGAACCCAGGGGAGTGGCGGTCGTATGAGCGTTCGAGTGGGGATCAACGGCTTCGGACGGATCGGACGGTCCTTCTTCCGTGCGCTCCTCGCACGTGGCGGGTCCGCCGGCGTCGAGCTGGTGGCCGTGAACGACCCGATGGGCGACGCCGCCACGATGGCGTTCCTCCTCAAGCACGACTCGGTCGGGGGCACGCTGCACCACGATGTGCAGGCGACCGCGAACGGCTTCTCGGTCGACGGTGTCGAGGTCCGCAAGCTCGAGGTGATGGATCCGGCCGAGATCCCGTGGGGAGAGCACGGCGTCGACGTCGTGATCGAGTCGACCGGTCTCTTCACCACACGCGACAAGGCCGCCGGGCACCTTCAGGGGGGTGCCAAGCGCGTCGTGATCTCGGCGCCGAGCGGCGACGCCGACGCCACGATCTGTGTCGGTGTGAACGACGACGTCTACGACGCCGCCGCCCATACCGTCATCTCGAACGCGTCGTGCACCACGAACTGCCTGGCGCCGATGGCGAAGGTCCTCAACGACACGTTCGGCATCGAGCGCGGCTTCATGACCACCGTCCACGCGTACACGAGCGACCAGTCGCTCCAGGACCTCTCGAAGCCGACCCGCAGCGGCAAGCCCGACCTTCGCCGCATGCGTGCGGCGGCCCTGTCGATCATCCCGAGCAGCACCGGTGCCGCTCGTGCGATCGGCGAGGTGCTCCCCGAGCTCAAGGGTCGTCTCGACGGGATGGCGCTGCGGGTCCCGACCCCGACCGGGTCGATCACCGACCTGTCGGCCCAGATCAGGACCGTGGCGTCGATCGACGACATCAACGCGGCGTACCGCGAGGCCGCCAACGACCCCTCTTACCAGCGCGTTCTCGAGTACAGCGAGGAGCCGCTGGTGTCGGCCGACATCGTCGGCAACCCGGCGTCGTGCATCCTCTCCGCCGGCGAGACGATGGCGAACGGGAACCTCGTGAAGGTCCTCGGCTGGTACGACAACGAATGGGGCTACTCGAACCGTCTCGTCGACCTGGTCGCGTTCGTCGGTCGCTGAGCGCGGCCGGCATGGAGCTCCCTCGACTGGAGGACCTGCCCCTCGAACCCGGCGCGCGCGTCCTCGTCCGCTTCGACTTCAACGCCCCGGTGCGCGATGGCGTCGTCGAGGACGATCTGCGGATCGCGACCGCGCTCCCGACGATCGAGTGGCTGCGCGAGCGTGACGCGGTCGTCGTGACGTGCGGGCACCTCGGGCGACCGAAGGGCCGACCGGTCCCCGAGCTCTCGATGGCACCGGTCGCGGCCCGTCTCGGCGACCTCCTCGGCGAGGACGTGACGCTCGCGCCGGGCATCGTCGGCCCCGAGGTCGAGTCGACGCTCGCGAACCTCGCACCGGGCTCGGTCGCGATGCTCGAGAACCTCCGGTTCGATCCGGGTGAGACCGAGAACGACCCTGGCTTCGCGACGAACCTGACCGGCGCGTCCGACGCCTACGTGAACGACGCGTTCGGCGCCTCGCATCGGTCGCACGCATCGATCGTCGGTCCACCGCGGCTCGTCCCGAGCGCCGCGGGTCGCCTCCTCGAGCGGGAGGTCGAGGTGCTCTCGCGGCTGCTCGACGCGCCCCGGCGCCCGTTCGTGGCGGTGCTCGGCGGCGCGAAGGTCAGCGACAAGCTCGGGGTGATCACGGCGCTGCTCGAGCGCTGCGACACGATCCTCGTCGGCGGCGCGATGGCCTTCACGTTCGTCGCCGCGGGCGGTGGCGAGATCGGCGACTCGCTCGTCGAGCCCGACCAGATCGAGGTATGTCGCGGCCTGCTGGAGTCGGGTCGGGTCCGGATCCCGACCGACGTCGTGATCGCGCAGGACATCGATGCGGCGGCCGAGACCCGCATGGTGCGCGCGGACCGCATCCCGGCGGGGTGGAAGGGTCTCGACGTCGGTCCCGAGACCGCGGGCACGTTCGCCGACACGATCGCCGACGCGGCAACGGTCCTCTGGAACGGGCCGATGGGCGTGTTCGAGGTGGCGCCGTTCGCGTCGGGGACCCATGCGGTTGCCGAGGCGGTGGCCGCCTGCCGTGGCTTCACCGTCGTCGGGGGCGGCGACAGCGCGGCGGCCGTGCGCCAGATGGGCTTCGCTGACCGGGTCGACCACGTGAGCACCGGTGGGGGGGCATCACTCGAGCTCATCGAACAGGGCGACCTGGCCGGCCTCGCCGCGCTGCGCGACGGACCCGCCGACCGGGCCTGATCGCCGCCCGAGGCGCGGGGTCTCGAAGGACCATCGACGAACTCGACGAGAGACGAACTCGACGAAAGAGGATCACCTGTGAGCCGGACGCCGATCATCGCGGCCAACTGGAAGATGCACCACGACCACCTGGTCGCCATCCAGGTGATCCAGAAGCTCTCCTACCGGCTGGAGCCGGACGACTACAAGGCATGCGACGTGGTCGTGTGCCCACCGTTCACCGGCCTGCGCACGCTCCAGACGGTGCTCGAGGCCGACGAGATCCCGATCGGGCTCGGCGCGCAGCACTGCCACTTCGAGGAGTCCGGGGCGTTCACCGGGGAGATCAGCCCCGCGATGCTCGCGAAGCTCAACGTCGCCTACGTGATCGTCGGGCACTCGGAGCGCCGCCAAGTCTTCGGTGAGAACGACGAGATGGTGAACCAGAAGGTGCGCGCCGTCCTGAAGCACGGGATGGTGCCGATCGTCTGCGTCGGCGAGACGCTCGAGGAGCGCGAAGCCGGGTTGACCGAGGTGCGGGTCGACGCCCAGACCCGAGCGGCGTTCGCGGGCATCAAGGCCGACGCAGCCGAGGGCTGCGTCCTCGCCTACGAGCCGATCTGGGCGATCGGCACCGGGCGCAACGCGACGCCCGACGACGCCAACGCGACGATCGGGGTGATCCGCGAGGTCCTCACCGACCTTTACGGGAAGACGGCCGAAGCGATCCGCATCCAGTACGGGGGAAGCGTGAAGCCGGGGAACATCGCCGACCTCATGGGCATGCCCGAGATCGACGGCGCGCTCGTCGGCGGCGCATCCCTCGACCCCGACGACTTCGCCCGCATCGTCCGCTTCCGGGTGTGAGCGCCTAGAATCTCGCCGTGGCCTTCGATGCGATCCTCATCGCCCTCTGCATCATGTCGGCACTCGTCCTCCTCTTTCTCGTGCTGTTGCACTCGGGACGCGGCGGCGGTCTCTCCGACATGTTCGGCGGGGGATCGCTCGACGACGGTCGAGCCCGCCATCGAGCCGCCGAGCGATCCCCCGCCGAACATGTCGGAGAGACCGCCGCCGCGTCCCGAGTGCAACAG
>JBKJJI010000155.1:0-5811 GCA_046598115.1 Acidimicrobiia bacterium
GGCTGACCTCGGGCATCGGCTCGGCTCCGACGGAGCCCTCGACGAGGTCGGCCACGCCCGGAGGGTACCGGGCGCGTCAGGCTGTACCGTCCCAGGGGCGCCAACCGGACGGCGAGCCGGATGGAGAAGAGGAGACACCCATGGCGTTCCACCACGTAGCGATCGCGACGCGCGACCTCGATGCCACCCACCGTTTCTACACCGACGTCATGGGGTTCGCACTGGTGAAGGTGGAAGCTGCGGCCGCACCCGAGGGAGGGTGGGCGCGCCACCTCTTCTACGACACGGGCGACGGCACCTGCCTCGCCGTGTGGGACATCCACGACGACCCAGCGGTCCCCGACGCGTTCGACCCGTCGATCAGCCGCGGCCTCGGGCTCCCGTCGTGGACCAACCACCTCGCGTTCGGGGCCGACGACCTCGACGCGCTCGACGCGCATCAGGCCCGCTGGGTCGCGCACGGCCACGACGTGCTCCGGATCGACCACGGCTGGTGCACCTCGATCTACGTCGACGACCCCAACGGGATTGCGGTCGAGTTCTGCTGCACGACCCGTGCCTTCACCGACGAGGACCGCCGCACCGCCGAGGAGCTCCGCCACGCCGCGATGCCGGCCCTGTCCGACCCGCCGGCCGCCGAGATCTTCGAGGGATCGTCCGCGACCTGACCGATAGGGTCACCTCGCCCGCCCACCCAATCGATCGGCCGCACACCGGAGGCCCCATGGATTTCGCCGTCGAGCCCCACGCCGAGGAGCTGCGCGAGCAGGTGCGCGAGTTTGCCGACACGGTCGTCGAGCCGGCGACCCCCACGTACTTCGCCCAGGTGGCCGAGAGCGGCGACCCGCACTTCCACCCGCCGATCATGGAGGAGCTCAAGGCCGAGGCCCGCCGACGGGGGCTCTGGAACCTCTTCCTCCCCGACGCCGAGCACGGCGCGGGGCTGACGAACGTCGAGTACGCACCGCTCTGCGAGCTGATGGGGCGCACCCCGCTGCTCGCCGAGGCCACGAACTGCTCCGCGCCCGACACCGGCAACATGGAGCTCCTCCACCAGTTCGGCACCCCGCTCCAGCGCGAGCAGTTCCTCGACCCGCTGCTCGAGGGTGGGATCCGGTCGTGCTTCGCGATGACCGAACCCTGGGTCGCGAGCAGCGACGCCACGAACATCTCGAGCCGGATCGAGCGTGACGGCGACCACTACGTCGTGAACGCGCACAAGTGGTGGACGAGCGGCGCGGCCTCGCCACGCTGCACGTTCGCCATCGTGATGGGCGTCTCCGACCCGGACGCCGACCGGCACCGGCGCCACTCGATGATCCTCGTGCCGTTCGACACGCCCGGCTTCCGGGTGGTGCGAACCCTCCCCGTGTTCGGGCACGACGCGGGCGGCGGCCATTGCGAGACGCTGTTCGAGGACGTGCGCGTCCCCGCCGAGTACCTGCTCGGCGAGGAAGGCGGCGGGTTCGCACTCGCCCAGGCCCGGCTCGGCCCCGGACGCATCCACCACTGCATGCGCGCGATCGGTGCCGCCGAACGGGCGCTCGAGCTCATGTGCGCGCGCGCCCAACACCGGGTGGCGTTCGGCAAGCCCCTCGCCGACCAGGGCGTCGTGCAGCACACCATCGCCGAGAGCCGCATCGAGATCGAGCAGGCGCGGCTCCTCACGATGAAAGCCGCCTGGCTCATGGACACCGTGGGCGCGAAGGGCGCACGGTTCGAGATCGCCGCGATCAAGGTCGTCGCCGCCCGCGTCGCCACGAACGTGATCGACCGGGCCATCCAGCTGTTCGGCGGTGCGGGCGTCTCCGACGACTGGCCGCTCGCGCAGATGTGGACCTACGTGCGGACCGTCCGCCTCGTCGACGGCCCCGACGACGTCCACCTCATGCAGATCGCGCGTCGCGAGCTGCGCCGGCACGAGGCCTTCCGGACCTCGTGAAGGTCCGGATCGGCGCGGGTCTCGGCGTCGGCGGGCTCGACGACGACGGCCGGTTCGGCGATCTCGTCGATGCGCTCGAGGACCTGCACTTCGACTCCCTCTGGTTGTCCGAGCGCGTCGCGGGTGGTGCCCCGGACCCACTCGTGGGGCTGGCCTTCGCCGCCGGACGCACCCGGCGCCTGAAGCTCGGCACCAGCGTGCAGGTCCTCCCCGGGCGTAACCCGGCGCTCCTCGCGAAGGCGTGGGCGAGCCTCGACCGCCTCTCGGGCGGCCGTGCGCTCCCCGCCTTCGGCCTCGGCAACCCGCTCGCCGCGGAGCACCAGGCGTTCGCGGTCACCCGCGAGGACCGGGCGCCGATCTTCGACGAGGCCCTCCCGCTGCTTCGCCGGCTGTGGAGCGAGGACGCCGTCGACCACGAGGGGGAGCACTTCGTCTACCGGGGGCTCTCCGTCGAGCCCAAACCGCGACAGCAGCCGCTCGACGTGTGGCTCGGCGGGCGGGCGCCGTCGGAGCTCCGTCGATGCGGGCGCCTGGGCGACGGATGGCTCGCGAGCTTCCTCACCCCCGAGGAGTGCGCCGAGCGCCGCCCGGTCATCGAGGCCTCGGCATCCGACGTCGGTCGGACGATCGATCCGGAGCACTTCGGCGCCATGATCGTCTACACGTCCACCGCGATCCCGGACGGGCTGCGTGCCCGGCTCGCCTCGGTCCGCCCCGAGGCCGCCGCCGAGGACGTGGTGGCCGCGGGCGTCGACGCACTGCGCGACCGCATCGAGTCGTACGTCGCCCACGGGTTCTCGAAGCTGGTCGTCGTGCCGGTGGACCAGCCCGACGAGGCCCACACCTGGGCCGACCTGCTGGGTCGGATCGCGGCGGCGACGCTCGACCTCCAGCGCTGATCGGCAGCGCTGATCGGCCGCGCCCGAGCGGTTCAGACGTCGAGCAGCACGCCCGCGACCAGGCCCACCACGAGCAACGCGCCGGCGACCCGCGTGTGGACGAAGGCCAGGGCCGCGAACCACAGCGGCCAGATGGGGAACCCCGCGGGCGGGGCGTCGGGCTTCGGCGACGAGAAGGGCGTCCACACCCGCACGAGACGGGCCAGCCCGACGAGGCACACCAACGACAGGATCGGCACCGTTCCCGTCGCCACGAGGACGCCGACGAGCGGGTAGAACGCGAGCATCATCGCCCGGGTGAGGCCGCGCGCACGGCGTTCGCCGAGGATCACGGGCAGCGTCCGGGTGCCGTCGGGCTCGTCCCAGGGGATCTTGTCGATGTGCTTGCCCATCAGCACGGCGGTACACAGCAGCGCGTACGGCAGCGACGCGAGCACGATCTCCCACGGGATCGAGTCGACCATCGCGTAGTAGGTCCCGCCCACCATCAGGGGTCCCCACACCACGAGCACCGTGGGCTCGCCGAGCCCGTGCTTCTTGAGCCGGAGCGGCGGCGCCGTGTAGGCGACCGACAACGCGAACCCTCCGAGCCCGAAGGCGAGGATCGGCCAGCCGCGCTCGGCGACGAGCACGACGAGGATCGCGACGTCGATCACGTTCAACACGAGGGCGCGCACGGCCAGGCCACGCCGCGTCGCCATGCCCGACAGCACCGGGTGGGGCGCGTACAGCGCGCGCGGGTAGCTCGCGTCGTCGGTGCCGACCGCGAGGTCGAAGAGGTCGTTCATGAGGTTGTTCGACATGTGGGCGAGCAGGATCCCGACGAGGGCCAGACCCCAGAGCCACTCGTCGGTGTGCGCGCCGGCGTTCCACCACCCGAGGAGGCCCGCGACGAGCCCGGCCGTGAGCGTCATCGGGAGCACCGAGGCGCGGACGAGGAGGATCCACCGCGTCACCGGGTCGAGATCGAGAGCGTGGCCGCCGTCGCTGGGGTCGGCCGCCTCCGAAGGCGGAGGGTTCCCGGTGGCGAGCGCGACCCGCCAGCGGTGCAGCAGGGTGCGGAGTGAACTCGCGCCGGTGCGTGGTGCAGCGAGGTCGGTCACGCCGGGAGCGTAACGCCGCCCGTCCCGTCCCGTGCCCGGATCGCACGAGCACCACGATCGCGGTGGGTCCACCCATGGTGGGGCGCTTGTATGGCAGGATTTCATCCGATTCCATGCGCAACAGGTGCGCAGGAGCGAGGGGGACCACCATGCCGGCGAAGCGCACCGTGAAGCGCTCGGCTGCGACCAAGAAGAAGGCCACCACCAAGCGGCGGCCCGCAGCGAAGAAGAAGGCCGCGACCAAGAAGAAGGCACCCGCCAAGCGCAAGGCACCCGCCAAGAAGAAGGCCCCGGCCAAGAAGAAGAAGAAGGCCACCGCCAAGCGCAAGGCACCCGCCAAGAAGAAGGCCCGGGCCACGATGACGGCGGCACCAGCCGCCGCCTCGACCCGGTCGGCGAGCCCGTCGGCGAGCACCGCCACCACAGCACCCGCGAGCGCGGGCGCCAAGCGCAGCCTCTGGGACCGAATCATCGGTCGCTGAGCGTCATCGTTCCTGCGTGGTCCCCCGCTCGGGGGGCCACGCAGTCGAACGAGCGAGAACCCGTCAGGCGAAGGCGTCCCGCACGAGGGCCGCCCGCTCGGGGACGATCGACCACCAGACCCAGCGACCCCGCTTCTCGCCGGAGATGAGCCCTGCCTCGGCGAGGATCTTCGTGTGGTGGCTCACGGTGGACTGACTGCGGCGCAGCGGCGCCAGGAGGTCGCAGGCGCAGACCTCGCCGGCAGTCGCGATGAGGCTGAAGAGGCGGAGGCGGACGGGATCGGCGAGGGCCGCGAAGACCCCGGCCAGCTCGTCGGCGTCCGGCGCGTCGAGCGCCTCCTCGAGCACCGAGCCACAGCATCCGGGCTTCGACGTCATCGGCATGCCTCCGGTCTTCGTCACCGCGAGTTCATAGATTGACAGGCATAGATTGACAGGCATCGATTGATCTGCGATCATCGATGTATCGATCACTATCAATCTATCGCGGCTCCCGCACGAGCGGGTGCTGTCCGACCGGAGGAACCCATGGCCCGAGTGCAGCTCGCACTGAACGTCGCCGATCTCGATGCCGCGATCGCCTTCTACTCCCGGCTGTTCGACACCGAGCCGGCGAAGGTCCAGCCCGGATACGCGAACTTCGCCATCGCCGACCCCCCGCTCAAGCTGGTGCTCTTCGAAGGTGCCGACGCGCCCGGCAGCCTGAACCACCTCGGTGTCGAGGTCTCGAGCACCGACGAGGTCGTGGCCGCCAACCGGCGTCTCAACGACCAGGGCGTCGAGACCGCGACCGAGGACCAGGTCGACTGTTGCTTCGCGATCCAGGACAAGACCTGGATCGAAGGTCCGGACCGCGAGCGCTGGGAGATCTACACCGTCCTCGAGGACACCCAGCCGTCGGCCGATGCCGCCGCGTGCTGCGCCTGAGGCCTCCGGTACCGCGCCACCCATGAGCGACGCACCCTCCGTCCTCTTCCTCTGCGTGCACAACGCCGGCCGGAGCCAGATGGCGCTCGGCTTCGTCCGCCACCTCGCCGGCGAGCGCGTGCGCAGCGGGTCCGCGGGCTCCGCGCCCGCCGAGATGGTCAACTCGGTCGCCGTCGAGGCGATGCGCGAGGTCGGGATCGACATCACGGGAGCGACCCCCATGCGATGGGACGACGCGATGGTGAAGTCGGCGGATGTCGTCGTCACGATGGGGTGCGGCGACACCTGCCCGGTGTTCCCCGCGACGCGCTACGAGGACTGGGACTGCGACGACCCGGCCGGCCAGCCGATCGAGGCTGTCCGCGCCATCTGCGACGACATCGAGGCGCGCGTCCGCGAGCTCCTCACGAGACTCGGGGAGTCGCCCAATGATGCAGCGTCAGGCTGGGACGTGGATC
>JBKJJI010000297.1:0-3684 GCA_046598115.1 Acidimicrobiia bacterium
GGGGTCGTGAGCACCTCGCCGATGTCGACGGGCTCGACGAGCTCGCGACGCTGCTCGACAAGGTGTCGCAGGCCGCGAGCCCGATCGGTGCTCCGTTGTTCGCAGGGTGGCGGGCGATGCCGCTTCCCGACGACGCCCCGGGCCGGGCGACGCTGCTGCTGCACGTGCTGCGCGAGCTACGCGGCGGGCTGCACGTGTGCGCGGTGCTCGCCGCGGGGGTCTCCCCGCTCGAGGCGCTCCTCCTGAACGTCCCCGACCAGGCCGCGCTGTTCGGGTGGTCCGAGCCGTTGCCCGATCCCGAGCCCAAGCGCGCCGCGCACGCCGAGGCCGAAGCGACCACCAACCGGATGGCGGCTCCCGCGTTCGGGGCACTCGACGACGCCGAGCGCGACCGCCTCGCGGCGCTCCTCGACGACGTCCTGGCGGCGGTCTCGGGCTAGCGATCGGCGGGAACCGCGGGCCTGATCGGAGCGTCGAACTCCTCGGAACCGAACCGAGGGGGTCACCCGATGCGTCGCATCGCAGTCACCGCAGCCACTGCCGCCATCACCCTGCTGCTCGCCACCGGCACCGCGCTCGCGTGCGGGAGCCTCGTCGCCGCGAACGGCGCCGTGCAGCTGGTCCGCACGAGCACGCTCGCCGCCTACCACGACGGCATCGAGCACTACGTGACGAGCTTCGAGTTCGCCGGCTCGACGGAGTCGTTCGGGTCGATCATCCCGCTCCCGGCCCGTCCGACCAAGGTCGAGCGAGGCGGCGACTGGACGTTGCAGCGACTCCAGCGCGAGGTCACGCCGCCCGAGGTGTTCGCTGCCCCGCTCTCGGACTCGACCGAATCCGCCGCCGGCAAGGTCGAGGTGCTCGAGCAGACCCGCATCGACTCGCTCGACGTGACGATCCTCAAGGGCGGGGGCCGAGCCGTGGCCGAGTGGGCCGCCGACAACGGGTTCGCGCTCACCGACGACACGCCCGAGGTCCTCGAGTTCTACACCCGCCGCTCCCCGTACTTCATGGCAGCGCGATTCGACCAGACGGCCGCCGTCGAGCAGGGCCTCGGAGGCGGTGATGGGATCCCGGTGCACCTCACGATCCCGGTCGACGACCCCTGGGTGCCGCTGCGCATCCTTGCGACGGGCAAGCCGGCTGACGAGATCGTGCAGGCAGATGTGTTCCTCCTCACCGACACCGAGCCGTCGTTGCTGCACGGTGAGGGCGTCGCGATCGCACGGTCGGAGCCCGCATCGACTTCGCTGCTCGACGACCTGCGTTCCGACACGGGCATGGGCTGGGTCCCCGAAGACGCGTGGCTCACCTTCGCGACCGTGAACGAACCCGTCCGGGACCCGACCTACGACCTTGCTATCGACGCAGCCGGAGGCACGCCGGACACGCAGGACGCCGGTGCGCTCCCGCTCGTGGCGATCGTGTCGGCGCCGACCGAGGGGTGGATCGCGGCGACGGTCGGCGGGGTGGGTGCGGTCGCGCTGGTCGTGGCGACGCGCCGTCGGGTCAGAGCCCGGGCGTGAACGAGGCGGTGGGAGGGGCTTCCGCGTTGTCGGCGGCCTCGATCGCCTCGAGCAGGACCTCGGCGATGTCCTGGACCCGGACGTCCTCGCGCCCCTTGCCCTTCACGCCGTCCTCCATCATCACGTAACAGAAGGGACACGCGACCGCGATCCGCGACGCGCCGGTGTCGAGCGCCTCGGCGGAGCGTTCGTCGTTCACCTTCGTCCCGATGTGCTCCTCCATGAACATGCGCGCACCGCCGGCGCCGCAGCACATTCCCTGCGTCCCGTTGCGCGGCATCTCGACGATGTCGATGCCGGCGAGCGAGCCGATCACGTTGCGGGGTGCGAGGTACACGTCGTTGTGGCGGCCGAGGTAGCAGGAGTCGTGGTAGGTGACCCGCTCGGTGAGCGAGGCGCCCTGCATCGAGAGCCGGCCGTCGTCGATGAGTGCCGACAGCAGCTGCGAGTGGTGGATCACCTCGTACTGCCCGCCGTACTGCGGGTACTCGTTCGCGAGCGTGTTGAAGCAGTGCGGGCACTGCGTGATGATCTTCGTGACGCCCATGCCGTCGAGCGCCTCGATGTTCTGCATCGCGAGCATCTGGAACAGGTACTCGTTCCCCGAACGGCGCGCCGGGTCCCCGGTGCAGAGCTCGTTCGGGCCGAGGATCCCGAAGTCGATTCCCGCGCGCTGGAGCAGCTTCGCGACGGCTCGGCTCGTCTTCTTGTTGCGGTCATCGAAGCTGCCCGCGCAGCCGACCCAGTACAGGTACTCGTGCCCGAGCGCGCCGGTGCCCCCACCCGACCAGGCGACGATGTCGACACCGTCGAGGTCCTTGGCCCAGTCGGCGCGCTCGCCCTGGCCCATCCCGTAGACGTTGGAGGAGTTCTCCATCGAGCGGTACGTGTTGCCGAGCTCGGTGGGGAAGTCGCTCTCCATGAGCGAGAGGTAGCGGCGCATGTCGAGGATCTTGTCGAGGATCTCGATGTTCACCGGGCAGATCTCGTCGCAGGCCTTGCACGTGGTGCAGGCCCAGAGCTCCTCCGACGTGATCCGCTCGAACACCGAATTCGCGGTGATGCTGATCTCCGCGTCGAGCGAGACGGGCGGCGCGACTCCGGCGGGCCCGGTGGCGGCCATCACCTCACCGACCTTGAGGACGATCTCGCGCGGGTCGAGCGGTTTGCCCGTCAAATGCGCAGGGCACACCGAGGTGCATCGCCCGCAGATCGTGCACGCGTCCGTGTCGAAGAGCTGCTTCCACGTGAAGTCCTCGATCGTGACCGCGCCGAAGGTGTCGAGCTCGGTCTCCATGAGGTTGGGGAGCGGCTTCATCGCGCCCTTCGGGCGGTCCTTGTCGCTCAGGTACATGTTCATCGGGGACGTGATCATGTGTCGCAGCTTCGTGACTGGCAGCAGGATCAAGAACGCCACGAACGCGCCGAAGTGCACGAGCCACGAGACCTGGTGCAGATCGCTGAGCGCGGCGGCGCTGGCGCCGTCGAACAGCTGGGCCAGGGGATACCCGACGAGCGACCAGCGCTCGAACGACGGCGTTCCCGCGAGCGCGATGCGCAGGCCCTCGGTGAGGAAGCCGGTCACGCCGATCGCGAGGAACGTACCGAGGATGACCGCGTCCTCCGGCTTGGTCTTGATGCGGATGCGGTAGGGCCGCTGCACGTAGCGGCGGACGATGGCCCACAGGATCCCGATCACGAAGATCACACCGAAGATGTCGGCGGTCGCCGAGTACGCCTGGTACACGCGGCCGTGGAGGAACTTCAGTCCCTCGGGGAGCTGGTGGTCGATCTCGAGGATGATCGTCGCGGCGAAGAGCACGAGGAACCCGAAGTAGATGAACGAGTGCATCGCGCCGGCGGCCGGGTCGCGCATGAGGGTGCGCATCCACACTCCGGCGCGGAAGTCGCGTACACGCCGGTGCACGTTCTTCTTCGTGGTGCGGCGGTCGTCGGGGCGACCGCGCTCGTAGTTCTTGACCCGCTGGGCTGCGAGCCACGCCACCGCGAACAGCGCGACCGGCGCGACGGCGTAGAAGAGCCAGTAGATCGGGTCGGGGACGTTGACGAAGACCTCGCGGCTGATCGGCGACTCGTCGTGCCACCCGGTGATGCGCGGGAGGATCCCGGAGGCGAGGGTGCCGGCCGCGGTCGCGAC
>JBKJJI010000413.1:0-4866 GCA_046598115.1 Acidimicrobiia bacterium
CCGACCTCGTCCAGCAGAAGTTCGCGGAGGGCAGCCTCTCCACCACCACGATGGGCCTCATCTTCGCCGGCATGCCGTTGGGGTTCGCCCTCAAGGTGCCGATGTTCCCGTTCCACACGTGGCTGCCCGATGCGCACACGGAGGCGCCGACCGTCGGCTCGGTGCTGCTGGCCGCGATCCTCCTGAAGCTCGGGACCTACGGCTTCATCCGCATCGCGCTGCCGATCCTCCCCGACGCCGCGAAGGACTGGGCGCCGTGGATCGGCCTGCTCGCGGTGATCGGGATCATCTACGGCTCGCTCGCCTGCCTCGCCCAGCAGGACATGAAGCGGCTGATCGCGTTCTCGTCCGTCGCGCACATGGGCTTCGTGATGCTCGGCATCGCCACCCTCACCGACTTCGGACTGAACGCTGCGGTGTTCGGGATGGTGGCGCACGGCCTCATCACGGGCATGCTCTTCTTCGTCGCCGGCTCGGTGCAGGAGCGCTACGAGACCCGCGAGATGAGCCGCCTGGGCGGCCTCCTCACCCAGGCTCCGAAGCTCGGGTGGATCCTCGGCTTCTCGGCCATGGCGTCGCTCGGGCTCCCCGGCCTCGCAGGCTTCTGGGGTGAGTTCCCGGCGATCCTGTCGGCGTACCAGCCGGCTGCGACCGCCGAAGGGCTCTTCGGCTCGAACAACCTGTGGACCTTCCGTACCTTCATGGTCATCGCGGCGATCGGCACGGTCCTCGCCGCGGGGTACCTGCTCTGGATGCTCCAGCGAGTGGCGTTCGGCAAGGTGAAGGCCGAGTTCGAGTCCGCCCACATCCACGACGTGCACGTCTCCGAGTGGATCGCATGGGCGCCGATGCTCGCCCTCATCGTGGTGCTGGGGGTCTATCCCGACCTGCTCTTCTCCATCACCGACGGCGCGGTCGGGAACGTCGCGAAGATCTTCGGCGCCCCGTGAACCCCGCGATCGACTACCACGCGCTCGCACCGGCGATCATCGTCACCGCGACGATCGTCGTCTGCTTGCTCGTGGACCTGTTCCTCCCCGATCGCCCGCAGCTGGTCGCACGCGTCGCGAGCTTCGGGGTGCTCGGTGCCCTGATCCCCGTGCTCACGCTCGCCGAGAACGGGGCCGACCGGTCGCTGTTCGGGGGAGCGTTCGTCGTCGACAACTACGCCCTGGCGTTCATGGGGTTCTTCCTCGTCGTCGCCTACATCTCGCTGCTCCTGTCGTTCGACGACATCGCAGAAGGCGACTACTACCGCGGGGAGTACTACGTCCTGTTGCTCACGTCGGTGCTCGGGATGGTCGTCATGGCCTCCGCACGCGACCTCATCTCGATCTTCGTCGCGCTGGAGACGATCTCCATCCCCACCTTCGTGCTCGCCGGGTGGCGCAAGCACGACACCAAGTCGAACGAAGCCGGGCTGAAGTACTTCCTCATCGGCGTGCTCTCCTCGGCGGTGATGCTCTACGGCATGTCGTTCGTCTACGGCCTCGCCGGCTCGACGCACCTGAGCCGAATCTCCGAGTACGCGTCGGACGCGACGCCCGCGTTGTTCGCCGTCGGGATCTTCCTCACCCTCGTCGGGTTCGCGTTCAAGGTGAGCGCGGTCCCGTTCCACTTCTGGGCGCCCGACACCTACGAGGGCGCACCGCTGCCGGTCACGGCCTTCCTGTCGGTCGCGTCGAAGGCGGGTGGCTTCGTGGCGCTGCTCACGGTCGTGCGGTTCGGGTTCTTCCCGAGCGGCGACTCGTGGGAGCCGATCCTGTGGATCCTCGCGGCTGCGTCGATGCTCCTCGGGAACCTCGCCGCGTTGCGTCAGACGAACATCGTGCGGATGCTCGCGTACTCCTCGATCGCGCAGGGCGGGTTCATCCTGGTGCCGCTCGCCGTCGCGGGCGACGTCACCGGGAACTCGGCCTGGGAGGCCGTGCTCGTCTACCTCCTCGTCTACGGGGCGATGAACCTCGGCGCGTTCGGGGCGGTGCTGGCGGTGGCGCGCCGGACCGGGTCGGCGGAGATCACCGCCTTCTCCGGGCTCGGGCGCACGGATCCGATCCTCGCGCTGATGATGTCGATCTTCCTCTTCTCCCTCGCCGGCGTGCCGCCGCTCGCAGGCTGGTTCGCCAAGTTCGTCATGTTCCGCGCCGTCTTCGACGCGGGGACGACGGCAGCAGTCGTCCTCGGCGTGTTCGCGGCCGTGAACTCGGTCGTCGCGTTCTTCTACTACGCCGGGGTCGCGCGCAGGATCTGGTTCCACGAACCGGCGGACGCACCCGCCGACGCGAGCGAGGCTGCACCGGTGCGACCCACCCCGGTCGCGCTCACGGCGGCGATGGGCATCGCGACCGTGATCGTCGTCGTGGTCGGCGTCTACCCGCAGCTCTTCGCCCGCATCGGCGACCTCGCCTTCCGCGTCGGATAGGGCCGACCCGGGCTCCGCCCGAGACCGACTCCCCGAGCCTGGCCCCCCGAGCCTGGACGGGGACCGGACCACAGCGACAGGGGTGCCGGATGCTCGAGCGCACGATCGTCGAGCGCATCGTCGTCGAGCGGATTCGGCGCAACGGTCCCATCACCTTCGCCGCGTTCCAGGAGGCGGCGCTCTACGACCCCGACGGCGGCTTCTTCGCGACGAGTGGGGGCGCGGGCCGCGGTGGGGGCGACTTCGTCACCAGCCCCGAGGTCGGGACGCTGTTCGGGGCACTCGTCGCCCGGTACCTCGACGCCGCGTGGACCGGGCTGGGTGAACCGGATCCGTTCGTGGTGGTGGAGGTCGGCGCAGGACGGGGACGTCTCGCCGCCGATGTGCTCCGCGCGACGCCCCGGTGCGCGCCGGCCCTGCGGTACTTACTCGTCGAACGGTCGGCGAACCTGCGCGACCACCAGCGGGAGCTCCTCGAGCTCGAGCCGGCCGACGAGGCCCTCGGACCCTTCATGGCTTCGGGGGATCCCGACGATCCGGCTCGACCGCTGCCCGGGACCGGGCCGATCGTCTCGTCGCTCGAGGATCTGCCCGCCGTGGAGCTCGAAGGGGTCGTCCTCGCGAACGAGCTGCTCGACAACCTCCCGATCCGGATCGTGGAGCGGACCGAGCAGGGGTGGGACGAGGTCCGGGTCGGGCTCGACGGCGATGGCCGGACGGAGCGTCTCGTGGAGGTGCTGGTGCCGGCCGACCGGGACCTCGCCGCCGAGGCGGTCGCGGTGGCCGACGGCCAACGGATCGAACCGGGCACGCGGCTCCCGGTGCCGACCGGGATCGTCGACTGGCTGGCGGGAGCCGTGACGATGCTCCGCCGCGGGGAAGTCGTCCTCGTCGACTACGGCGCCGAGGTCGACGAGCTCGCGGCGCGAGGCCCGGCCGGCTGGCTCCGGACCTACCGGTCGCACGGCCGGGGCACGGACCCGCTCGACGCCCCGGGGACCCAGGACATCACGTGCGACGTCCCGCTCGGATACCTGCGTGCGGCTGCGGCCAGGGTGGGCCTCGATGCCGTGGCCGAGTCGACCCAGGACACGTGGCTGCGGAGTCTCGGGCTCGACGACCTCGTGGAGGAAGGACGACAGGTCTGGCGCGAGCGCGCCTACCTGGGCGACCTCGCGGCGATCGCCGGCGCCAGTCGCGTCGGCGAGGCCGAGGCGTTGACGGACCCGGACGGCCTGGGCGCGCACGTGGTCAGTGTCTGGCGTCGCGGACGGGGGCTCCCGGTAGCCTGACGGCGTCGCTCGCGTCCGTCGCGCAATCCCGGGGGTTCCATGTCCGACGCCATCGAATCGCTCTCCGCCGAGGGGCGGACGTTCCCCCCGTCCGCCGAGTTCAAGCGACACGCGGCGATCGTCGACGCCGCGGTCTACGACGAGGCCAACGCCGACCTCGAGGGCTTCTGGGCCCGCCACGCCGCCGAGCTCGACTGGTTCCAAGAGTGGGACACCGTCCTCGAGTGGGACCTCCCGTTCGCGAAGTGGTTCGTCGGCGGCAAGCTCAACGCTTCCTACAACTGCCTCGACCGCCACGTCGCCGCCGGCCACGGCGACCAGGTCGCGTACCACTGGGAGGGTGAGCCCGGCGACACCCGCACGATCACCTACGCCGAGATGCTCGACGAGGTGAGCCGCCTCGCCAACGCGCTGAAGGAGCTCGGGGTCCAGCGGGGCGATCGCGTCAACATCTACATGGGGATGGTCCCCGAGCTGCCGATGGCGCTGCTCGCATGCTCCCGGATCGGTGCCCCCCACTCCGTCGTGTTCGGCGGGTTCTCCTCCGACTCGCTGCGCGACCGCATCAACGACGCCGAAGCGAAGGTCCTGATCACCTGCGATGGCGCCTGGCGGCGCGGCAGCGTCTTCCCGCTCAAGGAGACGGCCGACACCGCGGTCGCCGAGTGCCCGACCATCGAGAAGGTGCTCGTGCTGCGGCGCACCGAGAACGAGGTGCCGTGGACCGACGGCCGCGACGTGTGGTGGCACGATTTCGTCGCGGGGCAGAGCACCGAGTGCCCGCCCGAGGAGATGGACGCCGAAGACCTCCTCTACCTCCTCTACACGAGCGGGACCACGGCCAGGCCCAAAGGGATCATGCACACCACCGGGGGCTACCTCACCCAGGTGGCGTACACGCACCGGGCCGTCTTCGACCTGCAGCCCGACACCGACGTGTACTGGTGCGCCGCCGACGTCGGCTGGGTGACGGGCCACTCCTACATCGTCTACGGCCCCCTCATGAACCGCGCGACGAGCGTGATGTACGAGGGCACCCCCGACCACCCCGACAAGGACCGGCTCTGGACGATCGTCGAGCGCTACGGGGTCACGATCCTCTACACGGCACCGACGGCCATCCGCACGTTCATGAAGTGGGGCGACGACCTG
>JBKJJI010000162.1:0-3118 GCA_046598115.1 Acidimicrobiia bacterium
GAACTCGCCCATGCCGGTCGAGGAGCAGGTCGTCTCGATCTACGCCGGGACGGCGGGCGAGTTCAGCGGCTGCTTGAGCAGCTCGACGAGACGCTCGCCCCGGTCGAGCTGGGCGCGCGACACGGAGTCGAGCTCGGAGCCGAACGTCGAGAACGCCTCGAGCTCGCGGAACTGCGCGAGGTCGAGCTTGAGCGTCCCCGACACGCCCTTCATCGCCTTGATCTGCGCGGCACCACCGACGCGGGAGACCGAGATCCCCACGTCGACCGCGGGACGGACACCCGACTTGAAGAGGTCGTCCTGGAGGTAGATCTGGCCATCGGTGATCGAGATCACGTTCGTCGGGATGTAGGCCGAGACGTCGCCCGCCTTGGTCTCGATGATCGGGAGCGCGGTGAGCGACCCCTTGCCGAGCTCGTCGCTGAGCTTGGCCGCGCGCTCGAGGAGACGGCTGTGGAGGTAGAACACGTCGCCCGGGTATGCCTCACGGCCCGGCGGACGACGCAGCAGCAGCGCGAGCTGGCGGTACGACTCCGCCTGCTTCGAGAGGTCGTCGTACACGACGAGCGCGTGCTCACCGTTGTCCATCCAGTGCTGCCCCATCGCACAACCCGCGTACGGCGCCAGGAACTTGAACACCGCTTCGTCGGCCGCAGGGGCGTTGACGACGACGGTGTACTCCATCGCGCCGTGCTCCTCGAGCGTCGCGACCGTCTGGGCCACGGAGGACCCCTTCTGGCCGATCGCCACGTAGATGCACTTCACGCCCAGGCCGCGCTGGTTGAGGATGGTGTCGATCGCGATCGTGGTCTTGCCGGTCTTGCGGTCGCCGATGATCAGCTCGCGCTGGCCCCGACCGATCGGCGTCATCGCGTCGATCGCCTTGATGCCGGTCTGCAACGGCTCGTGCACCGGCTGACGGCCCACGATCCCGGGGGCCTGGACCTCGAGGCGCCGGACCTCGGTGCTCGCGATCGGGCCCTTGCCGTCGATCGCCTGGCCGAGCGCGTCGACGACCCGGCCGATCAGCGCGTCGCCGACCGGGACCGAGAGGATCCGACCGGTTGCCTTGACCGGGTGACCTTCCTCGACGTGCTCGGAGGTCCCGAGGACCACGGCGCCGATCGAGGCCTCGTCGAGGTTGAGCGCCAGACCGAGCGTGCCCCCCTCGAACTCGAGCAGCTCGTTGACCGCGGTCTCGGGAAGGCCGGCGACCCGTGCGATGCCGTCACCGACCTCGAGCACGCGCCCGACTCGCGCGGACTCGAGCGTCGGCGTGAACGACTCGACGTGGTTCCGCAGCGCCGCCGCGATCTCATCGGCGTTGATGGTGAGCTCGGCCATGTCAGAGTTGCTCCTTCAGTTGGTCGAGCCGGTGGCGGACCGATCCGTCGATGACGGTGTCGCCCACCCGGGCCACGATGCCGCCGAGCACGCTCGGGTCGATGGTGACCTTCACCTCGACGCTCTTGCCGGTCGCCTTACCGAGTGCAGCTGCAAGGCGTTCGATCTGGTCGTCGTCGAGCGCGATCGCGCTGCGGACCTCGGCGACCTCGTGCTGGCGTTCGGTTGCTGCGAGCTCCACGAAGCGGTCGATGATGGCGGGCAGCTCCGAAGCCTGGCCGCCCCCGACGACGAGGGACACCAGGGCAGTGCTCGTCGCGAGCGCCTTGTTGCCCATCAGCTCGTCGATCACCGCGATCCGCCGCTCGATGGGGAGCGCGGGGTCGGTGAGCGCCATGCGGAGGTCGTCGTTGGCTTCGAACGTCCGCGCGAAGCGGAAGACGTCGTCCTCGACGCCTCCGAGGTGGCCCTCGGCGCGCGCGATGCCGAGCATGGCAAGCGCGTACGACTCGACCTTCCCGCCCGACTTCCCGCGATCCGACATCGTCATTCCCCTACTGAGTTGATGTAGCTCTCGACGAGGTCACGCTGGGTCGCCGGGTCGAGGTTGCGCTCGACGATCTTCTCGGCGAGCCCGATCGAGATGTCTCCGACCTGGGTCTGGAGGTCGCTCATCGCGCGGTCGCGAGCGAGCCGGACGTCCTCGGCCGCACGCTGACGGGTCTCCGCCGCGTCGGCCTCGGCCTTGGCCATCACGTCGGCGCGCACCCGCTCGGCAGCGGTGCGGGCCTCCTCGACGATGCGGTTGGCCTCACCCCGGGCGTCACCGAGCTGGGACTGGTAGCTCGCGCGCTCCGCCTCGGCATCGAGCCGCGCCTTCTCGGCACCCTCGAGGTCGCTGCGGATCTTCTCCTCGCGTGCCTTCATGCCCTTCCTGAGCGCAGGGAACGCGAACTTGATGAGCATGACCGCGACGATCGCGAACGCAACCGAACCCCATAGGAGCTCAGCGGGCTCAGGAGTGAACAGGCTCGGCGCCTTCTTGCAGTCCTCGAGCGCGTTCTCGAAGTCGTCGAACTGACGCTTCTCGATGCCCGCTGCGTTGTCCTCGAGCGCGTGCTCGACGCACTCGACGAGGTGCGCGCCGACCTTCACGCCGGGGTCGCCCTCGACTTCCGGGGCGGCACCGGCCACACCTTGCACGGCTAGGACACCGACGGCAACAAGTGCCCCGGCGACCAGGAATCTGCGGATGCGCATCTCGCGCTTCCTCCCTCTGTTTCGAAGACGTCCTCGAACGGAACGGATCAGATGAACTTGAGGACGAAGCCGATGAGCGCGAGCGCCTCGGCGAATGCGATGCCCAGGAACATCGTCGTACGGACGTTGCCGGCCATCTCGGGCTGGCGGGCCATGGCCTGCACCGACTGCCCCACGAGGTAGCCGATACCGATGCCCGGGCCGATGGCCGCGAGGCCGTACCCGACCGAGGCAAGACCGTTCTTCAGCTCGCCGGCCTCGGTGACTGCAAGGTTGATCAGGGTGTTCAGCACGCGAATGCTCTCCTTGTGGACTGGTCGATCAATGTTCCGGGTGCACGGACTCGTTGATGTACACGGCGGTGAGGATGGTGAAGATGTAGGCCTGCAGCACTGCGACCAGGAGCTCGAAGGCGGTGAAGGCGACGAGCCCGAGGAACGGCAGCGGAGCGAAGATGACCTGGTAGAACCCGCTGTTGCGGACGATCAGCAGCTCGTTGGTCATGATCGCGAAG
>JBKJJI010000076.1:0-5467 GCA_046598115.1 Acidimicrobiia bacterium
GTCTGGTGACCGAAGTGGACCCCGGCCTCCAGCAGCTGCTTCATGGTGACGACAGCCACGTCTGTGCTCCCTAAGTTGTACGTCCCCCCGCGGTGCACGTGGATGAGGTGCGTCCACGACCTGGGACCTCCGGGTCATCGGGACCCGGGGGTGATGCGAGGGTGTGAGATCCCGAAGACGGCCCGAGGGCCACTCCGAGTCGAGGGTCAGTGTAGCGGGAGGCCCTTCGGACTCTTCTTGCTGGAGCCCCACCCAGCCGGGGCCCGGCCTCGGTGCCGCCAGCGTCAGGAGGGCCGGAGCCACCAGACCTCGCCCTCCCCGGCTGGGCGCCGCACGAGGAGCAGGACTGCGCCGCCCGCGGCCGCCGAGCCCTCGATCGCCACCGAGGTCTGGACCCGCCCGGGGATCTCGTTGCGGATCTGATCGCCGGTCTTCGCCGACAGCGCCACGAGCCCAGTCCCGTGGGTCGTCATCGCCGCGACGGCAGGCGTGAGCACGGGTGCGGCCTCGATCTGCGTCACCCGGCTCGCGCGCTGCCACCGGATCCGCCCGTGACGAGTGTCGAGCGCCGTGAACCGACCGTCGAGGTCGACCACCACAGCGTGACGACCGGCGAGGGCGACCGCTGTCGTCGGCAGGAATGCGCCGTCGACCGGTGTCGACCACCGCCTGACCCCCGACGCGAGATCGAGCCCGCGCACTGCGGCGTGCACGACGTCGCCATCAATCTCGGTGTTCTCCACGACGACGACCTGATCACGGTCGACTGCGGGGGCGGCACCGAGACCAGGGCTGCTCCATGCCCACAGGATCGCCCCGGTGGCACCGTCCAACACGCGCAGCTCGGCGGCGTCGCCGTGAGCCCATCCGACGACGACACGCCCCGATCGAACCCAGACGCGAGGTTCACTCAAGAGGCGCCCGAACCCGAGGCCGACTTGCACGAGCGTGGTGCCGTCGTCGGCCGCCAGGAGCGTGACGACACCCGCGCGATCCACTACGGCGACCAGGCCCGATCCGTCGAGCCCCGTCCCCACCGCGACGGCACGCGGGTCGGCGATGGCCACCTCCCATCGCGTCGCACCGGTCGAACGGTCGAGCAGCAGCACACTGGAGGAGGCGGGGGGATCGAACACAGGCAGGACGACGAGGTGCGCGTCGAGTGCGATCGGAACGATCGTGCTCCCCGCGTCGGCCCCGCGATCGAACCTCCAACGCTCACGACCGTCGGGTGCGTACGAGATCGCCACGCCCTCACGGCCGACGACGACGACACCTCGAGCGTCCGCGGCGATCGCGGTGGGCTCGTCGGGAGCCTCGCGCACGGCCTCGACCACGAGATCTCGCACGCCGACCCAGCTCTCTGACCCGGCTTGATCACGTCCACCACGCGAAGAACTGGGAGAGCATGCGGTCATGGCCCACGACGCCAGGATGGTCGCGAGGACGAGCACCGATCGAACAGCCGAGCGCATCACGGCACGGCCGCCGCGAACGGCACGCCACCCGACAGCAGTGTGGCGGCCTCGATGCCGAGCCGAACGACGTCGCTGTCGGCGCCGAGGACGACGGCCGATCCGCACGAGGCGGGCGCCCCGCCGGCGAGATGAGCCTGCGCGGCGCTCAGCGCGTCGTCTTCGCGCATGATCCCCGAATGGTCGTCGAACGCCCAAGGGAGGGTGCCGACGTTCACGACGACCTTCTCTCCTCCGCGAACATCGCCGACCGTCGAGGGGACGACGAGGTCCTGGCTGGCCATCACCGAGAGAAACCTCGTGCTCTCGAACGACGCGTCGCTGATCGTGTCGATCGTCGACGACCTCTGGTCGAGCTGCTCGAGTGCCTTGGTCCCGAGCGGCAGGTCGTCGCGAACCTTCTCGATCGCGAGGAAGGCGAGATGCCCACCGATCGTGTCGTCGACTTCGGAAGCGAAGCTCGCCGTCGGAGTCCCTTCGAGCGGCGACGCGAACGTCACGACGTTGGGGATCGGCGGGAACTCGTCCTCGTGGCCCAGGTAGTGCTCCGCCAGGAACAGTGCGATCACGACGCCTCCTTGGGAATGGCCGATCAGGTCGATGGAACGTCCTGGGTGCTCAGCCGCGAACGCGCGGAGCTGGGCGCCGAGCGAACGGGCTTGCGCGTGGAGGTCACCGAAGGTGTCGCGGCCTCCGTATGTCGGTGCATCCGGGTCGTACGAGAAGTACGCGATCTCCCCCTTGCGGTAGTGGAGGACCTGGCGATCGATGGACACGCTCGGGGCGAGCGAGCCGTCGGCCCGCCTCCGACGTGAGCTGCCGAGCCCGGCCACCACCATGGCGACGTTCCCCGAGCCCGCGCCGTGGCGCTTCGGTGCGGGCTGCGGACACGCAGTCAGCCGGTCGAGGGCGCTGACCCCGTACGCGACGACGACCTCGAAGGCCGCAACCACGACGTCGGCGGCCTCACGAGGCAGGCCGGTCACGAACGTGACGGCGTCAAAGACCGTCGCACCTGCCGTGACGATCTGATCCACGACCTGTTCCAACACCGGAGCGAGCGCCTCGGCCGCAGCCAACGCCTGACCGCCTGCCCATCGCATGCCGTCGAGACCGGCTTCGACCGCGCCAGTGAGCCCGTCGCACGCACCGTTGAGCGCCCAGCCGATCCCGAGACCGATCTCCCCGAGGGCGCCCGCGCAGCCTTCTTCGTCCTTCCACTCCCGCAGGAACTCGGCAGCCAGCGCACGCTCCTCGGCCGTCGTGCTGGTCCCGTCAGCAACGTCGGGCGCGCTCACCGGGACGAGACGGACGACCTCCGTGAGGTCCGTCGGACCGAAGAGCAGCATCGGGTCGATGTACCGCTCGCCGACGCGGACCCCGAAGTGGAGGATGCCCGCGCCGTGCCCGTCGCCGGCACCTCCTGCCGCGCCGATCACCGTCCCGCGCGAGACACGCTGGCCGACGCGCACGTCGACGCGTGCGAGGAACGACGATGATGTCCGGATCCCGCCGTCGTGCGCGACCACCACGTGCAGCGAGCCCGCCACCGAACCGGCGAAGACCACCACGCCGTCGTTCGCTGCTCGCACCGACGTTCCGGCCGGCGCCGTGAGGTCGATGCCGCGGTGCCCGCTGGCGTACTGGGCGAGCGGCGCCCGGAACGGACGCACGATCGATCCGGCGACGGGTAGCTCCCATCGCGAGGGCGCCGCGGCGATCGCCGGCGACATGCTCGCGAGCAGCGCGAGTACCAGCGCGATGCACACAACCCCGAGAGACGCGGGCCGGAAGCTCCGGCAGCGAGCTCGCACGGCACCTCCACGCGCGCGACGACGACACGGGGAGGTGAGCGGGAGAGTGGATCGACCGGGGTCGGTCGGTGGTCAACGACGGGCGCGGGTGCCGCGTGTGACGGGCGCGCGCCAGAAGTCGAAGCGATGTCCGGCGGGATGCCGGGGCGGCTCAGCCGGTCTCGACGAGACGGGCGCGCAGTTGGAGGATCGCCTTGGTGTGGATCTGACACACGCGGCTCTCGGTGACGCCGAGCACCGCCCCGATCTCGGAGAGCGTGAGCGCCTCGTAGTAGTAGAGCGTGAGCACGAGTCGTTCACGATCGGGCATGCGGTTGATCATGTCGGCGAGGACGTGCTTCATCTCGTCGGTCTCGAACGCCTCGACCGGGTCGTGCGACGCGTCGGAGATCGTCTCGCCGACGGTCGCCGATCCGCCGCCTTCCTGGGCCGCCCCACCGCCGAGGAGCTCGTCGAGGGCGACGAGTCCGGTGAGGGAGATCTTCGAGAGGTTCGCGTCGAGCTCGTCGGTCGTGATCCCGATCTCGGCCGCGACCTCTTCGTCGGTCGGCTTGCGCTTCAGCTCGTTCTCGAGCTTGGAGAAGGCCCGCTCGATCGCCCGCGCCTTCGCGCGCACCGACCGCGGGACCCAGTCGATCGAACGCAGCTCGTCGATGATCGCGCCCTTGATGCGCGAGATCGCGTAGGTCTCGAACTTGAACCCTCGCTCGGGGTCGAACTTCTCGATCGCGTCGATCAGCCCGAAGATGCCGTAGCTGATGAGGTCGGCCTGCTCGACGTTCTGCGGCAAGCCCGACGCGACACGACCGGCGACGAACTTCACCAGCGGCGAGTAGTTGAGGATCAGGCGCTCGCGGTCCTCGGGCGTCGCCTTCCGCTTGTAGCGGTCCCAGAGCTCGGCGACCGCCGCGGCGATGGCCGCCTTCTCGGTGGCGTCGATCTCGTCAGGCACGGGGATGGGTCGAGTCGTAGACGGCCTGGAGGCGGTCGCGGGTGAGATGCGTGTAGATCTGCGTCGTGGCGAGGTCGGCGTGCCCGAGCAGCTCCTGCACCGCTCGCAGGTCTGCGCCCCCCTCGAGCAAGTGCGTCGCGTAGGCGTGACGCAGCGCGTGGGGGTGCAACGTGCGCCCGTCGTCGAGCGGGTGCGCGGCGACGACGCGTCGGGCGTCCCTGGTCGACATCGGGCCGCCCCGTCGGGCGAGGAACACCGCCTGAGGCGGCGAGTCGTCGGTGGCGAGCGCGGGGCGCCCGTGCGCCAGCCACGACCCGATCGCCTCGCGTGCCGGCACGCCGACGGGCACCCGGCGCACCTTCGAGCCCTTCCCGAGCACCGTCAGCAGGCCGCGGTCGAGGTCGCAGTCGTCGATCCGGAGGCCGCAGCACTCGCTGACCCGCAACCCCGCGCCGTAGAGCACCTCGAGCACGGCCAGGTCGCGGCGGGCGAGGGCCCCGGCGACCGGGTCGTCGCCGATGTCGGGGGCAGCGGCGACCGCCTCGGCTGCCCCATCGAGCATGGCGGTCGCCTCGCGTGCACGAGGGACGCGCGGCAGACGGGCGGGACCCTTGGGCGTGCGCAGCGCGCGACCGGGGTCCGTCTCGAGGACGCCCCGGCGATGGAGATGGCGGACGTAGCCCCGGACCGCAGCGGCCTTGCGCGCGATGGAGCGGCGTGCGAAGCCACGGGTCGTCAGGTACGCAAGGTACCGCCGCAGCACCCGGTGCTCGATCGCCGCCGGGTCGACACAACCACCCCGCTGCGCCCACGAGACGAACTCCGACACGTCGTGCTCATAGGCCTGACGCGTGAGCTCGCTGAGTCCGCCAAGCGACGCGAGGTAGTCGTCGACGCCCCACGTCATGCCCACGAGGCTAGCGGCCGAGCCCCCGGAATCTGCGGAACTACAGGCCGCGCCGACGCTTCTCAGCGATCCGCGTCGGCGCCGAGTGCCGCGACGAGCGTCTTCGGAGCAACCGTCCGGTAGGCGTCCTCGATGATCGCCTCGATCTCGTCCCAGTCGATGTCCCCGTCGCCGTCACACCCCCTCGGTACGGTGCATCCGCGATCCCGTCGCGGCCGCGGTACGGCCCGCCGTCGAACCTCGGCCCGCGCGTGCGGGCCGCCCGCACGAGCGGAGCCCCCATGCTCGCGTCGGTCACCAGCGCCACCCTGCTCGGCGT
>JBKJJI010000110.1:0-3328 GCA_046598115.1 Acidimicrobiia bacterium
GCACAGCTGCCGCGTCGGTGCGACGCACTGGGAGGAGCTCGTGCTGGACGCGCCGCTCCCGGGCCCGGAGCCGGCGCTCTTCTTCGCGCCTGACCGGATCGAGCGGCGGCGCGCGGACTGGGGTCCCGGCGGGGTCGAGGAGCGGGTTGGCGCCGCACTCACCGAGTTCATCGCCAGCGCCCGGCGTTGGTTGGAGATCATGGAGGTTCGTGGCGGCGACGCGGTCGTAGTGGCGTACCTCGATGTGCTCGAGGGTCGAGCTCCTCCCCACCGAGGGATCATCGCGTCTCTCTGAAGCCCGGTGCTCGAGCCGGGAGCTCGAGAGGGCGGGTCTCGATCGGGCGGGGTGCCATCATCTGGTGGTGATGGACGCGCCATGGCAGGGGGATGCCTGTTCGCTGGTCGATGCGTTCCGGGCCGGTGACCGATCGCCGCTCGAAGAGCTCGATGCGTCGCTCGCCGTGATCGAGGCCAGCGATCTCAACGCCTTCTCGTTCCTCGACCCGGAGCGGGCGCGTGACACCGCCGCACATGCCGACGTGTCGAAGCCGTTCGGCGGGGTGCCGACCGGCATCAAGGAGCTCGATCGGGTCGAGGGCTGGCCCGACACCGAAGCATCGCTCGTGTTCAAGGATCGGGTGGGCCGGCATACGAGTGTGTTCGTCGCGCGACTGCGCGACGAGGGCGGTGCCGTCACCGTCGGCATGACGACGGCGAGTGAGTTCGGCGGGCTCAACGTGAGCGTCAGCCGTCTCAACGGCGTGACGCACAACCCGTGGCAGCGAGGGCGCACCTGCGGCGGGTCCTCCGGTGGATCCGCCGCCGCGGTCGCGGGCGGCCTCGTGAGCCTGGCCACTGGCGGCGACGGGGGTGGTTCGATCCGCATCCCGGCCGGCTACACGGGCCTCGTCGGCATGAAGGGGACGTTCGGTCGCATCCCCCGCAGTCCGCACGCATACATGCGGCCCAACACGGTCGTCCTGGGCAACGTCGCACGATCGGTGCGCGACGCCGCCCGCCTGTACGACGTGTGTTCAGGTTTCGACATCGCTGACCCGACGAGCCTGCCCAAGCACCCGGGATTCGAGGCGGGGCTCGGGACCCACGATCTCGCAGGGAAGCGGGTGGCGTTCGTCCCCGAGCTCGGCGGCGTACCGCTCGACCCCGGGGTCGAGGACCGGCTGCGCGCCGAGCTGGACGCCCTCCTCGCGGCGACGGGCATGGTGGAAGTCGATCTCGACCTCGAGACGCCGAACATGGCCGCGCAGTGGATGATCGGCAACATGGCGACGTCGCTCGCCGATCTCGGCGATCGGTGGCCGGCCTGCGCGTCCGAAATGACGCCTGACATCGCGCTCGGCCTGTTCATGGCGCAGTCGCTCTACAACCTGCGAACCGCAGCCGTTGCCGAGACGCTGCGGGTGCAGATGAACGAGGCCATGGCCGGCGCGTTCCGCGAGGTGGACTTCGTGATCACCTCGACCAACCCCGGTCCGGCGTTCGCCGCCGAGTCGGAGCAGAGCGCGCGCGAGGAGAGCTTCATCGACTGGGCGAAGTCCAGCCCGATCGCGTTCGCCGCGTTCCGCACGCTCCTCTTCGGGACCCGCCTCGCGAGCGTGGTGGGTCCGAAGATCCCGACGAGCCTGATCGGGTTCGCGGCACGCCGATTCCCGGAGCTCGTGCGGATGGGCGCGCTCACGATCGTCTCGAACATCGTGGGGAACCCGGCGATCTCGATCCCCGCCGGCACGGTCGACGGCCTCCCCATCGGGATGCAGGTGCTCGCGCGGCACCACGCCGACGAGCTGCTCTTCGACGTCGCGCTCGCCGTCGAGCGCGAACGGCCGTGGCCGATGGTCGCGCCGACGGTTTCTTGGTGAGCTAGAGCCTCGCAACCGCGATTCGTCCGAGGCTGATGAGCGCCGCGGCAAGCGGTGCGTCCACCCAGTCGTTCGGATTCGGGTTCGGTGGTGTGGTGATCGAGTCGGCGGAGAGCACCACGATGCCCTTGCCCCCGCCCACGAGGATGTAGAGCTCGGACCCGGTCGCCCCGTGCTCGATCAGGACGGAATCCTCGCCGATCGGAAGATCCGTCACCGCGATGCCGTTGGCGTTCCGTCGATACCGCTCGAACGCGGCCGTCGCATCGCGCAGCCGGAACCCGCTCACGCTCAACACCTGGTTCGCGTCGCGGTTACTCGGGTAGAAGCAGTACGCGGTCTTGCGGTTCGCGCGCTTGAACTCGACGCCCTCGCCTGCCGCCGGCGCGCCGAGCGCGGTCGCGACCTCGTGGGGGGCGAGGAGCTCACAGAGCGTCTCGTCGATCGCCAGGGTCGGCGCTGCACACCAGTCGTCGAGCGTCTGGGCGCGCGCGGTGATCTTCACGGTCGTGGCTTCGTCGTCGAGCTGCGCGACACCGATACCGACCGTCCCGGGGGCGCCGGTCATCAGCGGCGGGCGGGGCGGCGCGTCGGAGGGACACTCGCACCCTGCGGGGTCGAGGCACCAGTCGCCGCTGATCCCGAGACCCGACAGCACCGGGCGGCCCTCGAACCCGACGGCTGCCGCCTTTCCGACGGCGCCGCGCATCGAGAGGACGTCGCCCCGCACCGTCAACGCGAGCGAACCCGTGCCGTACTTCCCGCCGATCCGGATCTGTTCCTCGAGCTCCCCGTCATCGGGCCCGAGCCGCACCCGGTCGGTCACGGTCGTCGAGGTGACGCCCGGGCCCGTGGGCTCCCAGTCGGCGCCGATGCTCGGGGTTCGAGCGAGCGCCTTGGCGACTTCGAGCGCGGGCTCGTGGTTGAGCGCGGCCTTCGCGACGTCGTAGATCCCCTGATTCCACTGCGAGTAGGCGTAGAGCTGCATCGCGTCGAAGATGCGCCACGGGTCGACGCCGCGCTGCTGGAGCATCCCGAAGAGGCCGATCGCGTCGTAGTCGCGGTCGAACAGTGGCTTCTGGGGATTCCCCAGCCACGCGTCCCAGTTCTGTCGCGTGCCCCGCGTTGCGCCGGCGAGATTCGAGCCCACCCACTCCGCGGATCCCTCCTGGAACCATCGCGGGAGATCACGGGCGTCGAAGGCGAACTGGAAGCAGTGGAAGAGCTCATGCGCCAGCGTGTTGTCCCGTTCGCTGCGGTCGAAGGACTGCTCGTAGAAGGTGATCAGGCAACCCGCGCTCGGACCGGTCGGACGCTCGATCGGAGCACCGGCGGCATCGACCGGCGTGGCCTCGGCGTACGCACGGTCGGGGCCACGCCGGTCGATGCCGCCGGTGCTCCGATCGAGCGTCCGACCGGTCCGAGCGCGGGTTGCCTGATCACCTTCT
>JBKJJI010000166.1:0-4674 GCA_046598115.1 Acidimicrobiia bacterium
GAACCTCGCTACGACCTGCGTGGCGGCGAACGGTGGCGTGACCCTTACGGCGACTACCGGAACCTGCGCGACCACGATCCCGTGCATCGGGTCGAGCACCCCGAGTTCGGCGAGTTCTGGGTGCTCTCCCGGTTCGCCGACGTGTTCGAAGCGGCCCGTGACACGGCCACGTTCTCCTCGGCGAGTGGGCTGACCCTCGATCGCGACGCGATGAAGATGTTCGAAGGCTCGGCGGCGCCGATCGTGATGATGGACCCACCCGAGCACACGCTCATGCGACGGCTCGTGAGCCGACCGATGACACCCCGCCAGGTCGCACTGATCGAGCCGTCGATCCGGGCGTTCGTCGACGAGCGCCTCGACCGGATCGCCGACGAAGGCGAGGTCGACATCATCGAGATGCTCTTCAAGCCGCTGCCGAGCTTCGTCGTGGCGCACTACCTCGGCGTCCCCGTCGAGGACCGCACTCGATTCGATCGCTGGACGCACGCGATCGTCGCCGCCAACGCCGCGGGGGAGGTCACCGATGCCGCGGACGCCGCACTCGAGCTGTTCTCGTACGCCACGGAGCTGATCGAACGACGGAAGGTCGAGCCGGGCGACGACCTCGTCTCGGACCTCGTGACGGCGGGGGCGGACACTGCATCGGCGGCGTGGGTCGTCGGGTTCGTGTTCACGATGGTCACCGGCGGCAACGACACGACGACGGGGCTCCTCGGTGGCGCGGCCGAACTGCTCACGAGCCACCGTGACGAGCGACGCGTGTTGCTCGACGACCCGTCGCTCGTCCGTCCGGCGGTGGACGAGCTCCTGCGGCTCACCTCGCCGGTCCAGAACCTCGCCCGCACCACGACGCGGTCCGTCTCGCTGCACGGTCGGGAGATCCCCGGGGACGTCAAGGTGATGCTGCTCTACGGCGCCGCCAATCGCGACGAGCGCGAGTTCGGTCCGGATGCGGGATCGCTCGACGTCCGACGCCCGATCGCGCGGATCCTCAGCCTCGGATACGGCCCGCACCACTGCCTCGGCGCGGCGGCGGCCCGTCTCCAGGCGGGTATCGCGCTCGAGCGCCTCCTCGACCGCTTCCCCGACTTCAGCGTCGACGTCGTCGCCGGCCGCTTCGCGCCAGGCCCCTTCGTCCGCCGCTACGAGGCCCTCCCCTTCACCACCGCCTCCTCCTCTTGATGCGTCTCTCACCCGCCCATGGCGGGGTGAGAGGACGCACGTCCGAGATTCCGGGGCGTCAGGTTCGCGCCAGCGGTTGCTGCTGGGTGATGCAGTGAATCCCGCCACCGCACTCGAACATGGGCCGGGCATCCAACCGTTCGATGGTGCGACCGGGGAAGAGCGTGGCCAGAGTCTGGCACGCCGCGTCGTCGTGGGCCTCGTCGCCGAACGTTCCGACGAGCACGAACCCGTTCCCCACATAGAAGTTGACGTAGCTCCAGTCGTTCGGCGGACCGGACGTCGTCACCGGCGGCGCGGTCAGCCGCACGACCTCGAGTCCGGCAGCCGCGAGGATCGCCGCGTTCTCCTCGGCGACGTCGTGATCGGGTGAGGTCGGGTCGGGCTGGTGGTGCGCGACGACGACCCCGGGACGGACGAACGCGGCGAGCAGGTCGACGTGGCCTCGGGTCCCCATCTCGTCGTAGTCGGCGGCCAGCCCCCGAGGGAGCCAGATCGTCCGATCCGCCCCGACCATCTCTGCGAGCTCGGCCTCGACGACCGCCTTCGACGCGCCGGGGTTGCGATCCGGGTCGAGCTGCACGGTCTCGGTGCAGATCACGGTGCCTTCGCCGTCGACGTGGATCCCGCCTCCTTCGTTGACGAGCGACGACGGGAAGCGCCGCGCGCGGCTGCGGTCGATGATGGTCTCGGCGACCGCCGCGTCGCGCTCCCACGTGGCCCACCGCTGGGCACCCCATCCGTTGAACACCCAGTCGACCGCCCCGAGCGCGCCGTCGCCGTCGAGCAGGAACGTGGGGCCGGTGTCGCGCAGCCAGGCGTCGTCGAGGGAGGCGCCGACGACCTCCACCCCGGGTTCGAGCATGCTGCCGGCAGCTTCGACGTGCTCGGGGTTCGCGACCACCGTGACCGGTTCGTGGCGCGCGATGGTGTTCGCGACCTCGGCCCATGCATGGCGGGCCCGATCGAGGTCGTCGAAGTAGTCGGCGCACGGCCACGCCATCCACGTGCGCGCATGGGGATCCCACTCCGGCGGCATGCGGAAACCGGCCGCGCGCGGGGTGGTCATGGCGGGAGGGTACCGGGCCTTGATTCGCCGATCCGGGCGAGGCTGAACGCTAATCGCGGCCATTCCGCCACGTTGTATGCGACCGCGCTAAGTGGTATTTTCTACCACGCAGAGCGGTTTCTTGGGCGAGAGCGGAGGCACGAGGGTGATCGCAGCGGTACCGGCGCGGGGGAATGGACGCCATCGGCGACGGATCCTGCTCGGCGTGGCCATCACGACCCTCCTCGTGACGTCGATCCCGATCGTCCCCGCCGGCGCCCAGGCCGTCCCGGCGAACGACGCCTTTGCGGCGGCCGAGGTCGTCTCAGGGCCCACGGGTTCGACGCCCGGCTCCAACGTCGGGGCCACGAAGGAAGCCGGGGAGTCCGGCCCGGTACCCAACAACACCGGCGGAGCATCGGTCTGGTACCGATGGACGGCGCCGGTCAGCGGTTCGACGACGATCACGACCGTCGGCTCGAGCTTCGACACCCTCCTCGCGGTCTCGACCGGCACGAGCGTCTCGGCGCTCACCGTGATCGCCACCAACGACGACCTCTCCGGGTCGAGCGCGCAGAGCGCCGTCGCGTTCGCCGCCGTGGCCGGCACGACCTACCAGATCGTCGTGGACGGGTGGCGCACGGGAGCGGTCACGGCCGCGGGGTCCATCATGCTCCACTGGAACCAGGCCGCGGGGCCGACCGCCCCGACCAACGACGCGTTCGCCGCCGCGCACGCCGTCTCGGGCGCATCGGGAACGGCGATCGGGACGAGCATCGCTGCGACGAAAGAGGCCGGTGAGCCGAACCACCTGCCGACCAACACCGGTGGCGCCTCGGTCTGGTACCGATGGACCGCGCCGGCGAGCGCCGCGGCCACGGTGACGACCGTCGGCTCCGGCTACGACACCGTCCTGGCCGTGTACACGGGGTCGAACGTGGCTGCGTTCACGCGGCTCGCCTCGAACGACGACATCTCTCGTACCGTCCTTCAGAGCAGCGTGACGTTCGCCGCAGCGGCAGGCACGACCTATCAGATCGCCGTCGATGGGTGGCGGAGTGGTCAGCAGGTGGCCTCCGGTCCGATCGCGCTGAACTGGAGTCTGACGGGCCAGCCATCGGGTCCGGCGAACGATGCCTTCGTCGCCGCCGAGTCGATCGTGGGCGCGTCGGGTCCTGCGGTGGGTTCCAACGTCGGCGCGACGAAGGAGGTCGGTGAGCCGAACCATCTCGCGGCGAACCCGGGTGGCGCGTCGGTCTGGTACCGCTGGGTCGCCCCGGCCACCGCGCGGGCGACGTTCGTCACCGTCGGGTCGACGTTCGACACGGTGCTGGCCGTCTACACGGGAGCGTCCCTCGGCGCGCTCGACTCGATCGCCGTCAACGACGATATCTCCACGGCAGTCTTCCAGAGCAGTGTGACCTTCGACGCGGTGGCGGGCACGACGTACCAGATCGCAGTCGACGGGTGGCGCGCCGGCGCGTCCGTGGCGAGCGGAGCGATCACGCTCACGTGGGCCGTGGACGACCCGGCGGCAGGGCCTCCGAACGACCACTTCGGGGCGGCGGAGCCCATCGCGGGGAACACCGGGTTCGTGGACGGGAGCACGGTCGGCGCGACGGAGGAGCCGGGCGAGCCCGATCACGTCCCGAACAACACGGGTGGTGCGTCGGTGTGGTACCGCTGGGTCGCGCCGGTGAGCGGCGAGGTGACCATCTCGACCGTCGGCTCGAGCTTCGACACCTTGCTCGCCGCGTACCGGGGTTCGGCCCTCGACAACCTGGTCAGGTTGGCCTCGAACGATGACATCTCGGGATCGGTGCAACAGAGCCGGATCCGGTTCGACATCGTTGCCGGGACGGTGGTCGAGGTCGCGGTCGACGGGTGGCGGACGGGGACCCGCACCGCGAACGGGATCGTCCGGCTCGACTGGTCGATCGTGGGGACGGGCGATGCCGTCCTCGCCGCAGCCGGCGATGTGGCCTCGTGCGGGTCCGGCCGCGACGAGGCGACCGCAGAGGTCCTCGCGGCCTTGCCGTCGGCGACGGTGGCTCTTCTCGGTGACGGGGTCTATCCGAACGGGACCCCCGAGGAGTACGCGAGCTGCTACGACCCGAGCTGGGGGAGGATGAAGGACCGGACCAAGCCCGCACCGGGGAACCACGACTACTACACGCCCGGCGCGACTGGATACTTCGGGTACTTCGGTGCGGCGGCCGGTGACCCTGCGAAGGGGTACTACAGCTACGATCTCGGCTCCTGGCACGTCGTCGTCCTCAACAGCCAGTGCGGCGAGGTCGGGGGCTGCGGCTCCGGGTCACCGCAGGAGCAGTGGCTGCGCGCCGACCTGGCCGCGAACAGCGCCGCGTGCACGGTCGCGTACTGGCACCACCCGCTGTTCAGCTCCGGCGGGGAGGGCGTCAACGTCCAGGTGCGCCCGT
>JBKJJI010000299.1:0-10077 GCA_046598115.1 Acidimicrobiia bacterium
GAGCCCGTCGAACACGCGGAAGCGGCCGGTGTCGGTCACGCGGCCGACCACCGTCGCGCGGATCTCCCAACGCTCGGCCAACGCGAGCACCGCGTCGAGGTCACCCGGCTCGATGATCGCGAGCATCCGCTCCTGGCTCTCGGAGGTCAGCACCTCGACCGGGTTCATGCCCGGCTCACGCTTCGCGACGCGCGCGACGTCGACGTCCATCCCGGCGCCGGTCTTCGCCGCGGTCTCCGATGCGGCACACGACAACCCGGCCGCACCGAGGTCCTGGACGCCGATGGCGAGTCCGGCATCGAGGAACTCGAGACACGCCTCGATCAGGCGCTTCTCCTCGAACGGATCGCCGACCTGCACCGAAGGACGCTTCGCCTCGGACCCTTCCTCGAAGCCAGCGGACGCGAGCACGCTCGCGCCGCCGATGCCGTCGCGCCCGGTCGCCGAGCCGAGCAGGACGGCGAGGTTGTCGACGCCCTCGGCGCGGGCGAGCACCAGACGCTCGACGGGGAGCACCCCGAGGCACAGCACGTTCACGAGCGGGTTGTCGCGGTAGCAGTCGTCGAACACGATCTCGCCGCCGACGGTGGGGACACCGACCGCGTTCCCGTAGCCGGAGATGCCCGAGACCACACCTTCGAACAGGTATCGCGTCCGCGCGTCGTTGAGCGTGCCGAACCGCAACGGGTCCATGAGTGCGATCGGGCGCGCGCCCATCGAGAAGATGTCGCGGATGATCCCGCCCACACCGGTCGCCGCACCCTGGTACGGCTCGACCGCCGAAGGGTGGTTGTGGCTCTCGATACGGATCGCGACCGCGACGCCGTCGCCCACGTCGATCACGCCCGCGCCTTCACCCGGCCCGACGAGGACCCAGGGCGCCTCGGTCGGGAACCGGCCGAGGTGCGCCCGCGACGACTTGTAGGAGCAGTGCTCGGACCACATGACGGCATACATGGCGAGCTCGAGCTCGGAGGGATGCCGGCCGAGCAGCTCGACGATCGACGCCAGCTCGTCGTCGGTGAGCCCGAGCTCACGGTGGAGCGCGCGGTCGGGATCCGGCGGTTCGGGATCTGGCGCGTCGGGTTCTGGAGCTGCCGGGGGCACGCGTCGAGCCTATCGGCGGCCTGATTTCACCAAATGAACGCCGGTGGCTATCCTCGTATGCCGCACGTTGGAGATTCGACAATACGGGGGAGAACTCCCCCGGGCCCTTTGTGTATGTCGAGGGCAGATCCAAATCCCTGATGACGCTGACGAGGAGAGGGCCGATGGCACCCAGGACCATGACCGACGAGCACAAGCGGGCCATGCGCGCCGGGCGCGACCAGGGGCGGGCCGTGAAGGTCTATCTCGACGCGCTCGAGCAGCACCGGCCGCGCCGTGGTCGCCAACGCACGGTCGAATCGATCACGCGCCGGCTCAAGACGATCGAGGGCGAGCTGCAGGACGCGTCGTCGCTGAAGCGGCTCCAGCTCACCCAGGAGCGCCGCGATCTCCAGACCGAGCTCGACGCGAAGTCGGCCGGCACGGTCGACCTCTCGGCCCTCGAGGGCGAGTTCGTCCGGCACGCGAAGGCCTACGGCGAGAGCAAGGGCATCGCGTACGCAACCTGGCGCGAGCTGGGCGTCCCGGCCGACGTCCTCACGCGCGCCGGGGTGGCCCGTACCGCCTCGTAGCCGCGACGTTCCGGTGACCATTCCGCCGTTGCAGTGTTCCGGTGACCGATTCGGCCCCCGGGAGGGCCGACTTCGTCACGAGAAGCCGCTGAGGGGCGAGCCGAGTCACGAAAACGGCCGAGCGCGCCGGGGTTGGCCCGTACCGCCTCGTAGCTAGCGGGAGCGCACACCCGCCGCGGCGGCGAGCAACGAACGCAGGAGCACGAGGCCGTCGTCGGAGCCCAGGATCGGGTCCGATGCGCGTTCGGGGTGTGGCATGAGCCCCACCACGTTGCCCGCCTCGTTGCTGATCCCCGCGATGTCGTCGATCGACCCGTTCGGGTTCTCCACGTAGCGGACCACGACCTGGTCCCGGTCCCGGAGTCGCTCGAGCGTCGCGGCGTCGCAGGTGTAGTTCCCCTCGAAGTGGTTGATGGGGATCTGCAGCACCGATCCCGCCTCCGCCTCCCCGGTGAGCACTGACCGCGTGGTCTCGACCCGGATCCCGACGGTCGTGCAGAGGAAAGCGAGCCCGACGTTCTTCTGCAGGGCGCCCGGGAGCATCCCCGCCTCGGTGAGCACCTGAAACCCGTTGCAGATGCCGACGACCGGACCGCCCGCGTCGGCGTGGGCCGCGACGGCGTCCATCACGGGTGAGAACTGCGCGATCGCGCCGGTGCGGAGGTAGTCGCCGTGGGCGAAGCCGCCGGGGACGACGACGGCATCGGCGCCGCGGAGGTTGCGCTCGGTGTGGAACACGGGCTCGGCGGCACCGCCGAGCCCCTCGACGGCACGGACCACGTCCATCTCGCAGTTCGTCCCCGGGAACTGGACGACCGCGACCTTCACGCTCATCTTGGCGCACTCATGGAGTGACAGTGATCTCGTAGGCCTCGATGACGGGGTTGGCGAGGAGGCGATCGCACATCTCGACGACCTGCGCGTGCGCTGCCTGCTCGTCGGCCGCGTCGACGACCAGGCGGATCGACTTGCCGACCCGAATCTCCGACACGTTGTCGTACCCGAGCGCCGGCAGCGCCCGTTCGACCGTCGCGCCCTGGGGATCGAGCACGCCCGGGAGATGCGTCACGTCGACGCGCACGCCAAACCTCAACTCGGGAACCTCGTCTCGGGAACCTCACCTCGGTACCTCACGCGACCGATGGTAGGTGTCATCCGTCGACACCGAACCACTCGTCGAAGCTGCGGCCCGTGAGCATCTCGTAGGCCTCGAGGTAGCGGGCGCGGGTCCCGTCGATCACCGCCTGGGGCATCGAGGGGGCCGGCGGCGTCTGGTCCCAGCCGACCTCGAGGTAGTGGTCCCGCACGTACTGCTTGTCGAACGACGGCGGCGAGCCCCCCACCTCGTACTCGGTCGCGGGCCAGTACCGAGAGGAGTCGGGCGTGCACATCTCGTCGATCACCACGACCTGTCCGTCGATCGACCCGAACTCCAGCTTGGTGTCGGCGAGGATCAGCCCGCACGACGCGGCGTGTGCGGCCGCGTGCCCGTAGATGCGCAGCGTGGCCTCCTCCACCTGTTCGTACACGTCGGCACCGACGAGCGCGACGGCCTCGCTCGCCGTGAGCGTCTCGTCGTGGCCGGTCTCGGCTTTCGTGGTGGTGGTGAACCGCGGCTCCGGAAGCCGCTCGGCTCGCCGCAACCCGGCGGGTGCCGCGGCACCTCCGATCGTCCCCGACGCCTCGTACTCCGACCATGCCGAGCCGAAGAGGTACCCGCGCGCGATGCACTCGAGCCGGACCGGCACGGCCGCGCGCACGAGCATCGCCCGGCCGGCCACGTCGGGCCCTGCCGTCTCCGGGAAGTCGGTCGGATCCGACGAGACGAGGTGGTTCGGCCACAGCTCGGCGGTCTCGTCGAACCAGAAAGTGGAGAGCGCGGTGAGCGCGCAACCTTTGTCGGGGATCTCGTCGGGGAGCACCACGTCGAACACCGAGATCCGGTCCGACGCGACGATCAGCATCCGATCGTGATCGACCTCGTAGAGGTCGCGTACCTTCCCCGTCGAGTGGTGCGGGAGCCCGATCTGCGTCACGTTCAGGCAGGCCTCGTCAGCGCGTCGACCGCCCGGCCGGCCTCGGCGAGCGAGGCGTCGAGGTCGAAGCAGGCTGCGAGCCGCTCCTCGCCGAGCACCTCGACCACGACGGGATCCCTTCGCAGGACGTCGAGGAACGACGTCCGCTCCTCCCAGGTCTGCATGGCGTTGCGCTGGACCGCTCGGTATGCATCGTCGCGGGTCATGCCCGACTCCACGAGGGCGAGCAGCACGGGTTGGCTGAAGACCAGCCCGTAGGACGCGTCGAGGTTCGTCCGCATCCGATCGGCGTCGACGACGAGCCCTTCGACGATCGAACGGAACTTCACCGCGACGTAGTAGGCGAGCTGGAGCGAGTCGGGGAGCACGATCCGTTCGACCGACGAGTGGGAGATGTCGCGCTCGTGCCACAGCGCGACGTTCTCGAGCCCGGCCTGGACGTTCGCGCGCAGGACCCGCGCGAGCCCGCAGAGCTGCTCGCACTTCACCGGGTTGCGCTTGTGCGGCATCGCGCTCGAGCCCTTCTGGGCGCCCGTCCGGAACGGCTCGGAGGCCTCCCCCACCTCGGTGCGTTGGAGGTGCCGGACCTCGAGCGCTCCCATCTCGACCGTCGCGCCCAGCGAAGCGCAGGCGTACAGCAGTTCGGCGTGGCGGTCGCGCGGGAGGACCTGCGTGGCCGGGACCGGCACCAGACCGAGGTGCTCGCAGACGAAGCGCTCCACCTCGGGATCGACGTTCGAGTACGTGCCGACCGCTCCCGAGAGCTTGCCGACCGCGATGGCCTCGCGGGCCCGCGCGAGGCGTACGCGGTCGCGCCGCACTGCGAGCGCCCACAGTGCGAGCTTGGCGCCGAACGTGGTGGGCTCCGCGTGGATGCCGTGCGTACGGCCGACGGTCGGCGTCGCACGGTGCTCGACGGCCCGGGCGACGATCGCCTGCTCGAGCGCGTCGGTCGCCTCGATCACGAGGTCGCATGCTCGCGTGAGGGTGACCGACAACGCGGTGTCGACGACGTCGCTCGACGTGAGGCCGTGGTGCACCCACGCGCCGTCGGGCGCACCGACGCGCTCCTGGACGACGTCGACAAAGGCCGCGACATCGTGCTCGGTGGTGCGCTCGCGCTCCTCGATGGCCGCGACGTCGAAGCCGGCCCGATCTCGGATCGCCCGGGCCGCGTCGGCCGGGACCACTCCGAGCTTGGCCTGCGCCTCGACCGCGAGGATCTCGACCTCGAGCCAGGTCGAGTACCGAGCCTCGTCGGTGAACAGATCGGCGATCGGCGCCAGTGCGTATCGGGGGATCAAGCGGGGTTCCCTCCCTGCGACCACTGTACGGGAACGGCTCGTGTCCCCACCCTGGCGGTGGCGTTCGTCACGAGCCGCCGACGCGTGCTGCGATGTCGCCGCGGTACTGCACCCCGGGCCAGGTGATCTGTTGTGCCCCTCCATAGGCGACGGTGCGGGCATCCGCGATCGTGGGCCCGACCCCGGTCACCGCGAGCACCCGGCCACCGGCCGTGACGATCGATCCGTCGGGAGCCCGCTCCGTGCCCGCGTGGAACACCGTGACGCCGTCGAGCGCCTCGGCCTCTTCGAGACCCGAGATCGGATCGCCCTTGCGCGGGCTCGCGGGGTATCCCTCGGTCGCGAGCACCACGGCGACGCACGCATCGTCGACGAAGCGGACGTCGGGCAGGGACTCCCCTCGCGCGGACGCGCGACAGAGCTCCCCGAGGTCGTTCGCGAGACGCGGCAGCACGACCTGGCACTCGGGGTCGCCGAAGCGGACGTTGTACTCGAGGACCTTGGGTCCGTCGGCGGTGAGCATGAGACCGGCGTAGAGCACGCCCCGGTACTCGATCCCCTCGTCACGCAGCGCGTGGAGCGTGGGCGCGACCGCGGTGGCCATCACCTGGTCGACGAGCTCGGGCCGAGCGATCGGGACCGGCGAGTACGCGCCCATGCCCCCGGTGTTCGGGCCGGTGTCGCCGTCGTGGATCCGCTTGAAGTCCTGTGCGGGTTCGAGCGGCACCGCGGCGTCGGGATCGCCATTGCACAGCACGAGGAGCGAGAGCTCAGGACCGCGGAGCCCCTCCTCGATCACGAGGTTCCGCCCCGCGTCGCCGAACGCATCCCCCGACAGGTACGAACGCACCGCGTCGCGCGCCTCGGCAAGCGACTCCGTCACGACGACGCCCTTCCCCGCGGCGAGCCCGTCGGTCTTCACCACGTAGAGGCCGTCGAGCGTATCGAGGAACTCGAGCGCATCTCGCTCACGGTTCGCACCGAACGATGCATGGCGCGCCGTCGCCACGCCAGCGCCTTCGAGCAGCTCCTTCATCCACCGCTTCGAGCCCTCGAGGCGGGCGGCCGCGGCGTTCGGGCCGAACGCGGCGCGACCCCGAGCCTGGACCGCGTCGACGGCGCCGCGCACGAGCGGCTCCTCGGGGCCGACGACGACGAGATCGGCGTCGAGGTCGTCGGCGAGTGACGCGACCGCCTGCGCGTCGTTCGCGTCGACGGGCACGCACCGCGCGACGGCCTCGATGCCGGGGTTGCCGGGTGCGGCGACGACCTCGTCGACCGAGGCGCTCCGGGCGAGGCCCCACGCCAGGGCGTGCTCGCGACCGCCACCGCCGACGACCAGGACCTTCATGGCTACGCAGCCGCGGGGAGCACGACGGTCTGCTCACGGCCAGGACCGACACCGAGGAACGTGATCGGGGCGCCCGCGTGGGCCTCCACGAACTTCACGAACTCGCGTGCGTTGACCGGCAGCTCGTCGACGCGCTCCACCCGGTCGATCTCGCACTGCCAACCCGGAAGCGTCTCGTACACCGGGCGGACCTTGTGCAGGACCGACTGGTGGTACGGCACGTGCTCGTAACGAGTCCCGTCGTCGCCCTCGTACGCGACGCACACCTTGATCTCGGCGAGGGGTGCGAGCACGTCGAGCTTCGTGATGGCCAGCTCGGTGCAGGTGTTCAGGCGGACCGCGTGGCGGAGCATGACCACGTCGAGCCACCCGGGCCGACGCCGACGCCCCGTGTTCGTGCCGAACTCGTGTCCGCGCTCCACCAGCAGGTCACCGACCTCGTCGCCCTCCAGGAGCTCCGAGGGGAACGGGCCCGAACCCACCCGCGTGACGTACGCCTTGGCGACGCCGATGACGCGGTTGATCGCCAGCGGGCCGACCCCTGCGCCCGTGCAGACGCCACCCGAGATCGGGTTCGACGACGTGACGAAGGGGTAGGTCCCGTGGTCGAGGTCGAGGTAGGTGGCCTGCGCGCCTTCGAACAGCACGTGCTGACCGGCATCGAGCGCGTCGTGGACGAGGTGGACGGTGTCGGCGATCAACGGCTCGAGCCGAGGGACCATCTCGAGGTAGGCTGCCGCGATCTCGTCGGCCTCGAGCGGCAGCTGGTTGTACACCTTCGCGAGCACCCCGTTCTTCTCGCGCAGCGCGAGGTCGAGCTTCTCGCGGAAGATCTTCGGGTCGAGCAGGTCCTGGACGCGGATCCCGACGCGGAGCGCCTTGTCGGCGTAGGCCGGACCGATGCCGCGTCGGGTCGTCCCGAGCTTGTTCTTGCCGAGGAACCGTTCGGTCACGCGATCGAGCTCGGCGTGGTACGGCATGATCAGGTGCGCGTTGCCGGAGATGCGCAAAGCGCTCGTGTCGACGTGCTTGGCCTCGAGCGTGTCGATCTCCGCGAGGAGCACGGCCGGGTCGACCACCACCCCGTTGCCGATCACCGGCGTCACGTGGGGGTAGAGCACACCACTCGGGATCAGCTGGAGGGCGAACACCTCGCCGTCGACGACGATCGTGTGGCCGGCGTTGTGGCCACCCTGGTAGCGCACGCAGAGCGTGCTCTCCTTGGCGAAGTAGTCGGTGAAGCGACCCTTGCCCTCGTCACCCCATTGGGTGCCGACGATCACCGTGCCGGGCACGGGAGCCCCTTCCTCCGCTGGCTGCGCGGCCGGTGGTCGGGAATGGGGGTGCGGGGCAACGCGACGGTGGTCACGTTGACGAGATCGTAGTCGGGGTCTTCTCGGTCGCCCGCACCCCTTCGAGCACGTGCACGAGGTAGACCGCCCGGACGGCGAACGCATCGCGCAGCTCCACCCGGAGCTGGTGCAGGAACTCCTCCCGCTGCTCGCCGTTGCTCACGAGCGACACGGTGAACTGCAGGGCCGAGAACGCGGCGAGGAACGCGCACACCTTGAGGAGCTCGCCGGTGACGGCGAGCCGCTCGCCGAACAGGTCGAACGACCACAGCACCTGCGGCGCACGACCGATCCAGGACGCGATGACCGCGGGGGTGATGGCGAGGGAGCCGAGCACGACGAAGAACGCGAACATGCCCAGACCGACGACGGTCACGAGGATCCCCTCGCTCACCAGGACGACGAGCTGGACGTTGCGCCACTCCCGACGGGAGAGCTCCGGTGGATCGCCGGGATCCGCCGGGATCTCGGCGACGAGCGGCCCGGCCGGCGTGTACGCCACCAGCGAGCCACGCTCGGCCCAGGTGTCGACGTCGATCTCGCCGATCTGCCCGGGGACCCGGATCACGGCGAACAGCGCGCCGATGAGGAAGAAGAGGCTGCACACGATCACCAGCACCGGCCAGTGCAGCTCCGACGCCACCTGCCAGGCCTCGGTGTTGACGAAGACCACGATCACGATGAGGAAGACGAGCGGCAACGCGCGGACGAGGACGCCCGTGACCGTGCGCATCTGGTGGACGCCGTGCTCGACGACCCAGCGGGTCATCGGCACGAGGCCGTAGCTCGTGACGATGCTCACCCCGGCGAGCAGCGCGGCGTTGATGACACCGGTGGCGACCGCCGAGCGCCACTGCCCGCCGAAGGCCAGCGGGACGAGCGCGGGCCCCAGGACGAACACCGCGATGTCGGTGCCACCGAGACGATCGGGCAGACCGAACGCGCGCCGGCCCCGCGCGACGTTCGCGAGCGCCCACGCGCCGACGAGCACGACGAGTCCGCCGACGACCGCGGCGGCCGAGCCGAGCGCGGAGTAACGCCGGTTCGGTGCGACGACCGCGATCTCGAGGACGAATACCACGGCCACCAGCGGGATCAGGCGTGGCAGCACATTGCGCGTCGCCGCGTAGCGGAACACGAAATGGGGCAGGCCGCGACGGATGAACCAGGCCTCCGTGTCCTTGATCGCCCGCTCCGGCGTCGCCTGTTCCACCTCGAGGGACACGCCGGGAGGATAGGCGGATCAGCCGGTCCCGATCAGCCGGTACCGACGTGGGCCCGACGGTTGAACGTGAGGGTCCCATCGGAGGTGGCGTCGACGATCACGACGTCGCCGTCGGAGTAGTCGCCCTTCAGCAGCGCCAGCGCCACCGGGTCGGCCACCTCGCGCTGGAGGACCCGCTTGAGCGGACGCGCACCGAAGTCGGGGTCGTACCCGACCTTCGCCACGTGGGCGAGGGCGGCTTCGGTGAGCTCGAAGCCGAGGTTGCGCTCGGCCAACCGGTCGCGCAGGTGCTCGACCTGCAGGCGCACGATCTGCTCGATGTGGGACTCGTCGAGCCGGTGGAAGAAGACGAGCTCGTCGACGCGGTTCAAGAACTCGGGCTTGAAGTGCGCGCGCACGGCATCCATGACCACCGCCTCGTCGCCACCTGCGCCGAGATTGCTCGTCATGATGAGCACCGCGTTCGTGAAGTCGACGGTGCGCCCCTGGCCGTCGGTGAGACGGCCGTCGTCCATGAGCTGGAGCAGCACGTTGAAGACGTCGGGGTGGGCCTTCTCGATCTCGTCGAGGAGGACGACCGCGTAGGGGCGGCGCCGCACCGCCTCGGTGAGCTGGCCGCCCTCGTCGTAGCCCACGTACCCGGGAGGCGCGCCGATGAGCCGCGAGACGGTGTGCTTCTCCATGTATTCGGCCATGTCGAGCTGAATGAGGTGGCTCTCGTCACCGAACAGGAACTCGGCGAGGGTCTTGGCCAGCTCGGTCTTGCCCACGCCGGAGGGGCCCAGGAAGATGAACGAGCCCGACGGGCGCTTGGGGTCCTTGAGGCCGGCACGGGTGCGGCGGATAGCCTGGGAGACAGCCTTGATAGCGTCTTCCTGGCTGATGACCCGCTTGTGCAGCTCCTCCTCCATGCGCAGGAGCTTGGAGGTCTCCTCCTCGGTGAGCTTGTAGACGGGTATGCCCGTCCACAACGAGAGGACCTCGGCGATGGCTTCCTCGTCGACCTCGTCGAAAAGGTCGATGCCCTCGGCCTTCCACTCCACTTCCTTGGCCTTCTTGCGCTCCTCGAGCGCCTTCTCCTGGTCGCGGAGCTTGGCGGCCTGCTCGAACTTCTGGTTCTCGATGGCCTG
>JBKJJI010000369.1:0-4335 GCA_046598115.1 Acidimicrobiia bacterium
GAGAACGCGAGGTGGAAGTCGGTCCCGGCTCGCAGACCGCTCTCCTCGAGCATCGGGAGGACGACCTCGGTCGTCGTGCCCGGATACGTCGTCGACTGGAGGATCACGAGCATCCCGGGTCGGAGCACGGATGCCACCGCGCGCGTCGCGTCGCGGACGAACGACAGGTCAGGGGTCTTGGCCTTGTCGAAGGGGGTGGGGACGCAGATGAAGATCACGTCGGCCGCCGCGAGGTCGGCCGCGTCCGCCGTCGCCTCGAACTTGTCGCCCGAGACAACTGTGGCGACCCGCGCACCGATCACGTCGTCGATGTGGCTCTCGCCGCGGTTCAGGGCGGCGGCCCGCTCCGCATCGACGTCGAAGCCGATCGAGCGGAAGCCCGACTCGGCGAACGAGACCGCGAGGGGCAACCCGACGTAGCCGAGCCCCACGACGCCGACGACGACCTCGCGGCTCGCGACGCGTGCACCGAAGTCATCAGCCATCGCGTGGCGCTCGCTTCGTCTTCTGCCACCACTCGATGACGCGCTGGAGGCCGTCTTCGAGCTCGACGGTCGGCTCCCAGTCGAGGACCTCGCGGGCGCGGGTGACGTCGGGAACCCGACGGCGCGTGTCCTCGAAGCCCGGCCCGTAGTAGTCCTCGTACGGGGTGAGCGCGATCTCCGAGCTGGACCCCACGGCGTGGCGGATCAGCTCGGCCAGCTCGAGCACCGTCGTCTCCCGGCTCGACCCGAGGTTGAAGACGCTGCCCTCGGCCTCGGGTGTGAACCCGGCGAGCATGGTGCCGCGCACCGTGTCGTCGACGTAGGTGAAGCACCGCGACTGCTGTCCGTCGCCGTGCACGCTCAGCGGAGCGCCCGCGAGGGCCTGCCGGAGGAAATTCGCGACGACCGAGCCATAGCCCCGCTCGTCGAGCCGCGGGCCATAGGAGTTGAAGTAACGCACGATGACGACCGGCAGCTTGTTCGCGGCGTAGGCGAACGCCAGGTGCTCGTCGATCGCCTTCGCGGTCGAGTACGACCACCGGTGCACCGTGGTCGGACCCAGGACCCGGTCGTCGTCTTCGTGCATCGGGACCTTCGAGGTCTTGCCATAGACCTCCGAGGTCGACGCGACGATCACCTTGCGCCAGTGCCGGAAGCACGCGGCCAGGACGTTCTCGGTCCCGCTGGTGTTCGTCAGCAGCGAGCTCAACGGGTCGACCACGATGTGGCGGACCCCGACGGCAGCCGCGAGGTGGAACACGAGCTGGGACTTCTCGACCTCGGCCTCCACGAGCGGAGCGTCGAGGATCGAGCCGTTCACGAGGCGGATCTCGTCGAGGCGGTCGCGGAGGTTCTCCGCGTTCCCGGTCGAGAGGTTGTCGAGGACGGACACCTCGTGCCCGGCCCCGCAGAGGGCGTCGACGAGGTGCGACCCGATGTAGCCGGCCCCGCCGGTCACCAGCACGCGCACGGCGTCCATGGTAGGCGGGGCCTCCACGTGTGCTCCGGCCCGGCGGGAGGGCCCCGCGGAGGCGTCGGTAGGCTCCCCAGATGGTGCAGCGGATGGGGCGGCGGCGATGAGGACCCTCCGCGTCCTTCGGGTGATCGCCCGCATGAACGTGGGCGGTCCGGCGCTCCAGGTCAGCGCGCTCGCCGACGGTCTTGATCCGGACCGGTTCGAGCAGCGGCTCCTCGTCGGCGACGTCGAAGAAGGGGAGGCCGACTACCTCGAGCTGCGTGCGCCCCACGTCGAGGCCGTCCGGATCCCCGGGCTGGGCCGATCCCCCGATGCCACCGGCGACGCTCGCGCGCTCAAGGCGCTCGTCAGCGAGATCCGGCGCTTCCGCCCCGACATCGTGCACACCCACACCGCGAAGGCCGGGGTGCTGGGGCGATCGGCCGCGATCCTGGGACGCGCGCGGACGCGGGTCCACACGTTCCACGGCCACCTCCTGCACGGTTACTTCTCGCCAACCGTCACCCGGGCGGTCGTCGCCACCGAGCGATCGTTCGCACGCCGCACGACGCGGCTCATCGCCGTCGGGAACACCGTGCGCGACGAGCTGCTCGCAGCCCGCATCGGTCGACCCGACCAGTACCGCGTCGTCCCGCCGGGAGTCCGCCTGCCGCCTGCACCGCCCCGGATCCAGGCACGAACCGACCTCGGTCTCCCGATCGATGCGCCGGTCGTGGCATTCGTCGCCCGGCTCACCCAGGTGAAGCGCCCGGACCGGTTCGCCGAGGTCGCCCAGCGCATCGCAGCCGAGGTCCCGGCAGCCGTGTTCATCGTCGCGGGTGAGGGCGAGCTGCTCGACGATCTCCGCGCCCGACTTGCCCCGCTCGGCGACCGCGCCCGGCTCGTCGGATGGCGATCCGACGTCGAGACGATCTACGCGGCCGCCGACGTCACCCTGCTGACCTCCGACAACGAAGGCATGCCGGTGTCGTTGATCGAGGCTGCGTCGGTCGGATGCCCCGCGGTGACGACACGGGTCGGGAGCGCGGCCGAGGTGGTGCTCGACGGTGAGACCGGGTTCGTGACGACCGCCGAACCGGCGGCGCTCGCGAGCGCCGCGTCCAGCATCCTCCTTGACCCGCTCCTGCGCGACCAGCTCGCTGCGGGCGCACTCGCGTATGCACAGGCGAATTTCTCGGCCGATCGACTGGTGAACGACATGGCCGAGATCTACGAGGAGCTCGCCCGCACGGAGGTGGCCGCATGAACACCCTCGTCACCGGCGGCGCCGGATTCATCGGCTCCCACCTCGCCGACGAGCTCCTCGCCGCCGGGCACGCCGTCCGCATCCTCGACGACATGTCGACCGGCCACGCCGACAACGTGCCCAAAGGTGCAGAGCTGATCGAGGCGAGCGTTGCCGACGCCGACGCAGTCGCCGCGGCGGTTGCGGACATCGAGGTCGTGTTCCACCAGGCGGCGCTCGGATCCGTTGCCCGCTCGGTGGAGTCCCCCCTCGCCACCGATCTCGTCAACGTCCACGGGACACTGACGGTGCTCGACGCCGCCCGGCGGGCGGGCGTTCGTCGGGTCGTCGCGGCCTCGTCCAGCAGCGTCTACGGGGGCGTCGCGCCCCTCCCGAGCAGCGAGGACTTCCCGCCCTCCCCCAAGTCCCCGTATGCCGTCTCGAAGGTCGCGCTCGAGCATTACTGCCGCGTCTTCTCGGAGCTGCTCGGGCTCGAGACCGTCTGCCTCCGCTACTTCAACGTGTTCGGACCCCGCCAGCGGGCCGACTCGGCGTATGCCGCCGTGGTGCCGCTGTTCATCGACGCGCTCCGGACCGGCACGCGACCCGTCGTCCACGGCGACGGCCTGCAACGCCGCGACTTCACGTACGTCGGCGACGTGGCGCGCGCGAACATCCTCGCGGCCGATGCCGAAGCGTCCGTCTGCTCAGGTCGGGTGTACAACATCGCCGGGGGACAGCGGGCCACGGTGCTCGACCTGCTCGAGACCATCGGGCGGATCTGCGAACGGGCCCCCGATCCGGTCCACGACGACCCCCGTCCCGGTGACGTTCGTGACAGCGAGGCCGACCTCAGCGCCGCGGCGTCGGACCTCGACTACGCGCCGACCGTCTCGTTGGAGGACGGGCTCCGCTCGACGATCGGACCCACTTCACCATCTACCCGGGACTGAGCGTCGACCGTCTCCGGCATCAACGGACGACGAGGAAGATCGCCGAGCCGTAGAGCGCGGCCGTCGCGAAGAGCAACACCCCACGACTCAGCGCGGTCCGCAGCGACCCCGCGAGGACGATGCCCAGCACCGGCAGCAGGCTGAGCCCGTAGCGCCAGATCGGGCGGTCGTAGGTCCCGCCTTCGACGTAGTTGTAGATCACGAGCAACGTCGGGCTCGCGAGCAGGGCGGCGACGGTAGCGAACCCGATGGCGTCGAGCATGCTCTTGACGCGGTCGCGAAACACGACCGCACCGAGCGCGCCGATCGCGAGCATCTCGGCCGCCACGGTGGCGACGCGGTAGAGCGGATGCTCTCGTTGGAGCGGTAGAGCGATGTCCCGAAACGGCGGGAACATCGAGAAGACCGTGTCGGTGCCGACGAGATGCCAGATCCCCAGCCCGCTGCCGCCCAGCCCGTACGACTGCGCGATCGGGTTCTTCGACAGGTCGACGCCTCGTGGCACCGGGTGGGCCAGGTAGTGCGCGACGACCCAGTTCCATCCTCGATTCGCGAGGTACACCGCGACGCCGACCGCGGCAACGAGCTTCAGATAGTCGGTCCAGGGACGGGTCGCCGCAGTCCCGCGCTGCGCGACGAGCCGGAACGTGAGGTAGAGGAGCACGGCGCAGATCGCGATCGAGTTCGTAGGGTCCA
>JBKJJI010000411.1:0-4419 GCA_046598115.1 Acidimicrobiia bacterium
TGCGCAGCGGGTTCTTCGGTCCGGCCGAGCGCTTCCTGCTCGACTCGGGCGCCGACATCGAGTTCGTGCCGGCCGACTTCCGGCGGTTCTCGCTTGTCGCCCGTCGCGTGCATCCGAGGGTGATGGCGACCGCGGCCACGCCGCCCGACGCCGACGGCTTCGTGAACCTCTCGCTGCACGCCGGGGCGACGGTCGACGAGGTCCACCGCGCCGGCGTGGATCCCGATCGGTTGCTGGTCGTCGAGACGAACCCGAACTTGCCGCGCACCGCGGGGCTTCCTCCCGCCTATCCCCACACGATCCATGTCGACGACATCGACGTGCTCGTCGAGAGCGATCGCGATGCGTTCGTCCTCGCCGACGACGAGCCCACCGACGTCGACCGGGCGATCGCCGAGCACGCGCGGGCTTACATCCACGACGGGTGCACGATCCAGACCGGGATCGGTGGGATCCCGAGCATGATCGCCCGGCTCCTCGCGGAAGGTCCCGGGGGCGACTACGGGGTCCACTCGGAGATGTTCACGACCGGTCTCATGCACCTGCACGAGGCGGGGAAGGTGACGAACCGCAAGGGCACCGAATTCGACGGCTTCTCGGTCACGACGTTCGCGGCGGGCACACGTGAGCTCTACGACTGGCTCGACGGCAACGACGACGTCCGGTTCTTGCCGGTCGACGCCGTGAACACACCGAACATGATCGCGGCGAACCGCGACATGGTCACGATCAACGGTGCGCTGCTCATCGACCTCGCCGGCCAGGTCGCGGCCGACACGATCGGGCCGCGGCAGTACTCGGGCATCGGTGGCCACGAGGACTTCGTCGCCGTGTCGGGGTTCCAGCTCTCCGATCGTTCGCTGATCTGCCTGCCATCGACTTCCGAGGTCGCCGGGGTGCAGCTGCCTCGGATCGTCGACCGGTTCCCGCCGGGGACGTCGGTGACGACGCCACGCCACCATGTCGACGTGGTCGTGACCGAGCACGGCGTCGCCGAGCTCGCCGGTCGCACCGTGCGTGAGCGCGCACTCGCCCTCGCGGGGATCGCGCACCCGAAGTTCCGGGACGAGCTGACCGCCGCGGCACATCGCGACTCCTCCTAACCCCGCAAACCCACTGCGCTCGGATGGGTGTTCTCGGACGTGCGTCTCCCACGCTCCTCGGGCACCCCGCCATAGGCGGGTGAGAGACGCATCAAGAAGAAGGAGGGGGGAGGTCGGAGAAGGGGGGGAGGCCGGGGCGACCGGCGAACAGGGTGTCGCGGGCGGTCGTGAGGTCGGCGGGGGACCAGTCGGGCGACAGCTCGACCCGGCCGCGCACCGTGAGCGGTCCGACGACGCCGACGTGCCAGCCGACCACGAGCAGCACCTGGCCGGTCACGTCGGCGGCGTCGTCACCGGCCAGCCACGTCACCAGACGCGCCGCGTGCGAGGGGTCGTACGGGTCGGGTCCCGACTCGGGGGCCGAGAACATCTCGACCCCCTCGGTCATGCGGGTCCGGGCCCGCATCGCGACCGCATTGACCGTCACGCCGTACTTGCCGAGCTCGGCCGCGAGCTCGAGCGTCAGCCCGAGGATCCCTGCCTTCGACGCCGAGTAGTTGGCGTGTCCCCGAGCCGGGAACAGCCCGCCCTCGCTCACGGTGTTGACGATCCTGCGACCGTCGGCCGGGCCCTGCTCGCGCCAGAGCTCCCCTGCGAACCGAGCAGGAGCGAAGTGCCCTTTGAGGTTCGTGCGGACGACCTCGTCCCACTCGTCTTCGCTCATCTTGAAGCTCATGCGGTCGCGCGTGATGCCCGCGTTGTTCACGAGGATGTGCAGGGCACCGAGCTGGGTGACGGCGTGATCGACGAGCCCCCGCGCGGTGTCCCAGTCGGCCACGTCACCGACATGCGCGACCGCGCGACCGCCCCGCGCAGCGATCTCGTCGACGACAGCGGTGGCCGCGTCGGCGGAGCGGTTGTTGACGACGACTGCGGCGCCGGCACCGGCGAGTGCTAGCGCGTGCGCCCGGCCCAGCCCGCGGCCCGCGCCGGTGACGATCGCCACACGTCCGTCGAGCGGGCGCTCGGTCGCCACGTCGTCCACTCCTGGTCAGGCGGCCACGTCAGGCGGCCATATCAGGCGGCCACATCAGACGGGCGGAACGCCGTGGCGGCGGTCGAAGTGCTCGCGAACCCGCGTCCGGGCGAGGCTCAGGCGCGCGATCAGGTCGTCGCGGAGGTCCTCGGGCTGCACCACCGCGTCGACGACCAACTCGGACGCGAGATGCACGAGGTCGACGTCGGCCTCGAACTCGGCCCGTCGCTCGGCCACGAACGCGGCGCGCTCGTCGGGATCCTCGATCGCCTGGATCGCGTTGTAGAAGACCGCATTGACCGCCGGCTCGGGTCCCATGATCGCGATCTTGGCGCTCGGCAGCGCGATGCACGCGTCGGGGTCGAACGCCGGCCCGCACATCGCGTACAGCCCGGCACCGTATGCCTTGCGGACGATGACCGAGATCTTGGGGACCGTCGCCTCGGTGATCGCGGTGATCATCTTCGCCCCGTGCCGGATGATGCCGTCGCGCTCGACCGCGGTGCCGATCATGAACCCCGGCACGTCGGCGAGGAACACGAGCGGGACGTTGAACGCATCGCACAACCACACGAACCGGGCGGCCTTGTCGGCCGAGTCGACGAAGAGGACGCCACCGAGGTGCTTCGGGTTGTTCGCGACGATCCCCACCACCTCACCGTCGAGCCGCGCGAAGCCGCACACGATCTCGCGCGCGAACAGCGGCTTGACCTCGAAGAACGACCCTTCGTCGACGATCGCGTCGATGACGTGACGGATGTCGTACGCGCGCCGTTCCTCGACGGGGACGATCGTGCTGATCTCGCCGGGGTCGCGTTCGGGGCCACGCGGCTCGTCGGCAGGCGGGTTGCTCTTCCACGATGTCGGGAGGTACGAGAGCCAGCGTCGGGCGGCGGCGATCGCTTCGGCGTCGTCGGCGACGAGGTTGTCACCGCAGCCGCTCACCGTCGCGTGCATCCGCGCGCCACCCATCTCCTCGAGGCTGACGTCCTCGCCGATCACCTCCTGGGCCATGCGGGGCGACCCGAGGTACATCGAGGCGTTGCCTTCGACCATGAAGACCACGTCGCAGAACGCGGGGATGTAGGCGCCACCGGCCGCAGAGGGCCCGAAGAGGCAGCACACCTGCGGGACGCGCCCCGAGAGCCGCACCTGGTTGGAGAAGATCCGCCCGGCACCGCGTCGACCGGGGAAGAGCTCGACCTGGTCGGTGATGCGGCCACCCGCCGAGTCGACGAGGTACACGATGGGGACCTGCAGCCGGAGTGCTGTCTCGGTGATCCGCACGATCTTCTCGACGGTGCGCGCGCCCCACGAGCCAGCTTTCACCGTGGTGTCGTTCGCCATCACGCACACGGGGCGCCCGTCGACGCGCCCGACGCCGGTGACGACGCCGTCGGCGGGGAGGTCGTCGGCGAGCGCGTTCGCGAGCAGACCGTCCTCCACGAACGACCCCTCATCGACGAGGAGCGCGATCCGGTCGCGGACGAACAGCTTGTTTGCGGCCGCGAGCTTCTCGGCACCCTTGGCGAGGTTGCCCTGGCGGGCGCGTTCCGTGCGGGCTCGGATCGCTTCGTCGGTCACGATGCGGTCGCCGCGCTCACGGCTGCAGTCACATCGCGCCACTGCTCCAGCGCACCGGCGCCGAACGACCAGCTCCCGGTCGCGTCGTACATCACGATGCGGTCCGCAACGCCGCGGTACTTGGTGACGAGGGCATCGGCGAGCCCGTCCCAGGTGGTCTCGAGGCCGTAGACGTCGAGCATCTCGTCGGTGATCGTCGCGCCCATCGCGCGGATGTCGCCGGCCCGCTGGAGCTCGTGCAGCCGATCCGACGTTCCTTCGAAGCCGTGGAGGTCGAAGACGCCGGAGTACGTACGCGTCGAGCCGTAGAAGGCGATGCGGAACCGAGCCGACTCACGTGCCGCGACGCGTTCCTCCTCGGTGTCGCCGATGATCGCCATGACCGGGCACACCACCTGGACCTCTGATGCGTCTCGCCCGGCACTCGCCGCGCCCTCGCGCAGCGCCGGCAGGGTGACCTCCTCGAGGTAGCGCACGGAGTGGAACGGGTGGCAGTGGATGCCGTCGGCGACCTCGCCGGCCATGCGCACCGACCACGGTCGGACCGCGGCGACGTAGATCGGCACGTCGGGGTGGTCCATCGGCCCGGGGCTCCACATGTCGGGCAGCAGGTCGAAGGACCAGAAGTCGCCGTGGAAGTCGAGCTCCTCCTCACGCTGGAACGCCTTGAAGATCGCCCGGAGTGCGAGCACGTACTCCCGCAGGCGCGAGCCCGGATGGTCGTAGGTCGCCGAGTAGCGCCGCTCGATGTGGGCC
>JBKJJI010000424.1:0-8224 GCA_046598115.1 Acidimicrobiia bacterium
GTCTTCATGTGGTTGCGGGGGAGTACGCGGTGGCGACCGTGCACCGGGCCGAGACCACCGACCATCCCGAGATGCTGCGCGCCGTGCTCTCCGAGCTCGGACGGATCGCGCAGGAGATTCCGGTCGTGTTCCCGGTGCATCCGCGGACACGGCAGGCGGTGGAGTCCAGCGGCGTCGTCGGTCTCCTCGACGCGCCGGGGCTGCGCACGTGCGCGCCGGTCGGCTACTTCGACATGACCCGCCTCCTGATGAGCGCTCGTGCCGTGTACACCGACTCGGGCGGGCTCCAGAAGGAGGCGTACTTCCACCGAGTCCCGTGTGTGACCCTGCGCCCGGAGACCGAGTGGGTCGAGACGATCGACGCGGGGTGGAACCGGCTCTGGACCACGCCCGAGTACTGCGATCGACGGGAGATCACCGACTACGGCGATGGGCACGCCGGACGCGCGATCACCGAGGTGTTGGCGGCGGGCGCGTGAGCCGCCTGCGCGCGCTGGTCGTCCACGTCCACTATCCCGAGACGCTGTCGTACTTCACCGACTGGCTCGACGCGTTCAAGGCCGAGCCTTCACTCGACGTCGTGGCCGCCAACCTGGCGACGCCCCGCGGCCGACGGCGACTTCGCACCTCGATCGCCGAAGTCGACCTTGTCGTGTTGCTGCATTCGGTCGTCGGCGATTCGCTCGCCGAGGTGCGGCGGCACCTCGGTGTGCTCGATGCGCGACGCGGTCCGCTCGCCGCGTTCGTGAGCAACGAGGTGAGCCTGCCCACCCAACCGTTCGCGGCCAAGCTCGAGGTGCTCGAGCGGCTGGCGCCCGACATCATCGGTACCCAGTTGCTGCGGGCGTCGGGCGAGTGGCTCTACGCCGACATCCCGGGCGCGCGCGTGCTCCCGATGCCGCACGCGCTCAATCCCGACGCGTTCGCCTCGGAAGTCGCCGACGATCGTCGTCCCCTCGACATCGGGTTCCGCGGCGCCCGCTATCTGCCTCACGTCGGGGACGAGGAGAGGAACCGGGTCATCGACTACTTCGCGTCGACGGCGTTCGACCCCCCACTCGTCGTCGACGTGCGGACGAACGTCTCGTACGGGCGTCGAGGGTGGGCGAGCTTCCTCAATCGCTGCCGTGCCACCATCGGCGCCGAGTCGGGCGCCGTCGAGATCCGTCGCGACGATGCGATCCTGGCCCGAACCGAGGCCGAGCATGGGGTCTCGTCGCGCGACCTGCTCATCCGAGCGCGTCTCCGGCCGCTCCATCGCTACTTGCCCCGACCGATCAAGAACGCGCTACGCCGCGGTGCCGACCGGCTCGTCGGCCGTTCGTCGGCGCCGGAGCCGACGCTCGCGACGTGTGCGCCGGTGCCAACCGCGACGAGCGACGCCCCGAGCGGCAAGGCGATCTCGTCCCGGCACTTCGACGCCATCGGCACCGAGACGGCGCAGATCCTCTTCGCCGGGCGCTACAACGACCTGCTCGTCCCCGACGTCCACTACCTGTCCCTCGAACGGGACTTCTCCAACCTCGACGATGTGATGGAACGCTTCCGCGACGCGGCGGCGCGCCGGGAGATGACACGCCGGACGCGGGAATGGGCGCTCGACGAGCACACCTACGCCCACCGCGTCCGCGCGTTGCTCGAATCGCTCGGGGCGGCCTGAGCCGTGTGCGGGATAGCGGGCCTCGTCGACTCGAGCACAGGGACGGCCGAGCCGGAGCTCGAACGGCTCGCCGGGCGCATGGCCGACACACTGATCCATCGCGGCCCGGACGACCGCGGGACGTGGGCAGACGCGGCCGCAGGTGTCGGGCTGGGATTCCGTCGTCTCTCGATCCTCGATCTGTCACCGGCCGGTCATCAGCCGATGGTGTCGCGCGACGGCCGTCACGTCCTGGTGTTCAACGGCGAGATCTACGACCACGCCGACCACAGGAGGACCCTCGAGGCCGCGGGGGTCACGTTCCGGGGCCGTTCCGACACCGAGGTGCTCGTCGAGGCGATCGCTGCGTGGGGGGTCGAGCGCACGCTCGAGTCGGTCAACGGGATGTTCGCCTTCGCGTGCTGGGATCGGAAGACTCGATCGCTCGTGCTCGCACGAGACCGGTTCGGGGAGAAGCCGCTCTACTTCGGCTGGATCGGACGGACGTTCGCCTTCGCGTCCGAGCTCAAGGCGTTGCGCGCCCATCCGTCGTTCTCCGCCGGCATCGACACCGATGCGCTCGCGCTGTACTTCCGATACGGCTGCATCCCGGCACCCCACACGATCTACCGAGGCATCGCGAAGCTGGAGCCCGCGACCTGGCTGACGATCGACCCCGCGGCCCCCGGGGTGATCCCGTCTGCGGTGCGCTACTGGTCGGCCATCGACGCTGCACTCGCGGCGCTCGACGACCCGCTCGACGCGGAGCTCGCGGCCGACGAGGTCGAAGCTGCATTGCGCCGGAGCATCGGGATGCGCATGGTGGCCGACGTGCCCGTCGGTGCGTTCCTCTCGGGCGGCACCGACTCGTCCCTGGTCGTCGCGCTCATGCAGGCCCAGAGCCCTCGCCCGGTGCGGACGTTCACGATGGGCTTCGACGAACCGGGGTACGACGAAGCCGCTCGGGCTCGCCAGGTGGCCGCACATCTCGGGACGGAGCACACCGAGCTGTACGTGTCGCCCGGCGACGCTCGCGCAGTCATCCCGCGGCTGTCGACGGTGTACGACGAGCCGTTCGCGGACTCGTCGCAGATCCCGACGCTGATGGTCTCGGAGCTCGCGCGAGGTGACGTGACGGTCGCGCTCTCCGGCGACGGCGGCGACGAGCTGTTCGGCGGTTACACGCGCTACCTCGCGCTCGGGCGCCTGCAACGTATCGCGGGGCTCCCGGCGTCGTTGCGATCGCCCGTCTCGAGGCTCCTTCGGTCGCAGCCTCCGTCCCGATGGGACCGGGTCGTGCGCGGCGCCTCCCGCTTCCTCCCGGGCGCGGCGGCGCCGGCGCAGCCGGGCGACAAGCTGCACAAGCTGGCGCGATCGCTCGACGAGCCGCGCGCATCGGTCTACCGGTCGCTCGTGCAGTGCTGGGGCACCCCGCCGGTGCTGGACGCGACCGAGCCCCCAACGGTGGTGAGCGAGCCCGCGGCCTGGCTGTCCTCGAGCCCGGTCGAGTGGGCGATGCTGGCGGACACGACCTCGTACCTCCCCGACGACCTGCTGACGAAGGTCGACCGCGCGTCGATGGCACTGAGCCTCGAGGCCCGGATCCCCATGCTCGATCCGGGTGTCTTCGCGGCTGCATGGCGCACACCGCTGTCGGCGAAGGTGCGGGGCGGGAGTGGGAAGCGCGTCCTCACCGACGTGCTCGGCCGTCACCTTCCTTCGGAGCTGGTGGGTGGCCCCAAGACCGGGTTCGCAGTGCCTTTCGGTGACTGGCTGCGCGGGCCGCTGCACGGTTGGGTGGAGGCCCTCCTCGACGAGCAGCGGTTGGACAGTGAAGGGTTCCTCGACGTGGGTGCCGTCCGCAGCGCCTGGGAGATGCACCGATCCGGCGATCGCGACCTCCGACACGAGCTCTGGGCGGTGCTCATGTTCGAGTCGTGGCTCGACGCCGGCGACGGCTCCGAGCGCATCACCGCGTAGCCTGCTCACGATGACGGGAGCGGTCTGGGAGTACGCGGCCGTGTTCGGGGCGTCCCTCGTGCTCGCGTTCGTCCTGACGCCGGTCGCGCTCGCGTTCGCGGAGCGCCGGATGATCCTGGACCACCCTGCCGACCACAAGGGACACGAGTCGCCGATCCCGTACCTCGGGGGCCTCGCCATCGTCGTCGCGCTCTCGCTCGCCGCCGTCGCCGCCGCGGTCGTGCGTCCGCCATCCTCCGGCTTCGATGAGCTGGCCGCGGTGTTGGGTATCGCAGTCGTCCTCAGCGTCGTCGGGCTCCTCGACGACCTCCGTGGTCTGGGCCCGATCGTCCGAGTGATCGTCGAGGCGGGAGCGGGGCTTGGTGTGTGGGCGGTCGGAGCGGGCGTCGACTTCACCGGGAGCGAACCGTTCGACGCCGTGGTGACGATCCTGTGGGTCGTCGGCATCACCAACGCGTTCAACTTGCTCGACAACATGGACGGGCTGTCGGCCGGGGTCGCTGTGATCGCCGCGACCTCGTTCTTCGTGCTCGCCCAGATCAACGGGCAGTTCCTCGTCGCGGCACTGAGCGTCGCGTTGGCGGGCTGCGCTTTGGGGTTCCTCCGCCACAACTTCCACCCGGCCAAGATCTACATGGGCGACGCCGGGAGCCTGTACCTCGGGTTCGTGCTCGCGTACGTCGGGCTCAAGCTCCGCTTCGACGCGCCCGACGAGATCACGTTCCTCGTGCCGATCCTCGTGCTCGGCGTCCCGATCCTCGATACGACCTTGGTCACCGCGGCGCGGCTGCGTCATGGTCGAAGCCCATTCCTGGGTGGGCAGGATCACATCAGCCACCGGCTCGTTCGCCTCGGACTGCCCGTGCGCGGCGCCGTGGGGACGATCTACGTTGCGGCCGCGACCCTCGGGACCCTCGCGTTCGTCGTGAGCCGCGTCGATCGCACGTCGGCCTACATCCTGGCTGGATTGGTCACGGCCCTCGGCATCCTGGGTGCGTTCGCGCTGGGTCTGGTGCCCGTCTACGACCGAGATGCGACCAGGGGAAGCAAGGAGAGTCGGGGCTAGCATTGGCTCCATGCTGGAGCCCGAGCCCCGGGTCGACACGCGCCCTGCCCCGATCGAGTTCGGGAGCTACTACTACTCGCACGACTGTGGGCCGACGGCATACGGACGTAGTGACGAGTGGCTGCTGCTGTTCTCCAGGCTCGCGGATCGCATCGTCGAGGAGTTCGCGCCCACGCGGGTCCTCGACGTCGGATGCGCGCTCGGACTGCTTGTCGAAGCCCTCCAGGCTCGCGGCGTCGATGCCTGGGGGATCGACGTGTCGGAGTTCGCCATCTCGCAGGTGGCCGAGTCCGTCGCCGACCGCTGCTTCGTGGCGAGCGTCACGGATCCGATGCCGGAGCAGATCCCGTCGGGCTTCGACCTCGTGACCTGCATCGAGGTCGTGGAGCACATCCCGCCGGAGCAGGGTGCCGCGGCAGTCGCCCGACTGGCCGAGCTCGGTGACCGTCTCCTGTTCTCTTCGGAGCCGAACGACTACGCCGAGCCGACGCACGTGAACGTCCAGCCTCCCGAGGCCTGGTCGGTCCTGCTCGCAGGTTCGGGGATGTACCGGAACCTCGATGTGGACGTGACCTACCTGACGCCGTGGGCAGCTCTCTACGAACGGCTCGATGCCCGGCCGGCCGAGGTGCTCCGTCGCTACGACCGCGCGTTCGCCCGGCTGAACGACGAGGCGCGTCAGGTCCGGGGGACCGCGCTGCGCCTCCAGGCAGAGCTTGCCGAGCTCCAGGACGGCGACGCGGGGAAGCTCCGCGCCCTGCTCGACGAGGCGCAAGCGCAGGCCGCGTCCCTCGAAGCGGAGCTCACCGAGGCGCGCCGCCTGCTGGGATCGCGCACCGGTGGTGCATTGCGGGCGTACCACGCGGCCCGGGCGCAGCTCGGTCGGAAGCGGTAGGTCGGCGTGACTCGACTCGCGGAGTACCGCGGCACCCATGAGCTCGTCGGAAATCTTGTCCTGCGTGACCTGCGCAGTCGGTACAAGCGATCGGTCTTCGGCTGGGGCTGGTCGCTGCTCAATCCGCTCGCGACGATCGCGATCTACTGGATCATCTTCGGACAGCTGCTCAAGGTCGTACCCCCGATCGGCGACCCGAGCGGACTGCGGAGCTTCGTGATGTTCCTCATCTGCGGACTTCTCCCGTTCCGCTTCCTGAGTGACGGCATGACGATGGGGTCGGACGCGTTGCTCTCGAACGCGAACCTCATCAAGAAGGTCTACTTCCCCCGAGAGCTCCTGGTGATCTCGACCGTCGGCGCCTTGCTCGTCTCGTTCCTGATCGAGCTGGGTGTTCTGAGCGCACTCCTGCTCATCGCCGGGAACATGGTGCTCCCGTGGTTCCCGGTCGTGCTGCTCGTCATCGGACTTTCCGTGTGCTTCGTCCTGGGGATCGGGTTCCTCTTGGCGCCGCTCAACGTCTACCTGCGTGACGTCAAGCATCTCGTGGCGATCGCACTCCAGGTGCTCTTCTACTCGGCGCCGATCGTCTACCCGATTTCGTTGGTACCGCAACGCAGCGTGATACTCGGCATGGACCTTCCCCTGCGCGACATCTACGAGCTGAATCCGCTGGTCACGATGGTGTCGTTGTATCGCGACGTTCTCTACGATCTCAAGTTTCCGGCGCTCGGCGACCTCGCGTACTTCTCGGCATGGGCGATCGGACTGCTCGTCGTGGGTCACTGGGTCTTCGGCCGGCTCGACCATCGGCTCGCGGAGGAAGTGTGAGCGACCAAGCCGCAATCCAGATCGCAGGAGTGTCCAAGCGCTATCGGAAGTACCACGAGCGCAACCAGTCGCTGAAGGCGACCGTGATGCGGGGTCGCCGCGCGCGCTATGAGGAGTTCTGGGCCCTGCGGGACGTGTCGTTCGAGATCGACGCTGGAACCACATTCGGACTCATCGGTGAGAACGGCTCGGGAAAGAGCACGTTGCTGAAGTGCATGGCCAAGATCCTCCGTCCCGACGAGGGCAAGCTCGCCGTTCACGGCAAGGTGTCCGCGCTCCTCGAGCTCGGTGCCGGCTTTCATCCTGAGCTCAGTGGGCGGGAGAACGTCTTTCTCAACGGAGCCCTGTTGGGCATGGGGAAGCGGGAGATCAACTCCAGGTTCGACGAGATCGTCAGCTTCGCCGGGCTCGAGAGCTTCATCGATGCCCCAGTGAAGAACTACTCGTCAGGGATGTACGTGCGTCTCGGGTTCGCGGTGGCGATCAACGTCGACCCAGCCGTGCTGCTCATCGACGAGGTTCTTGCCGTAGGTGACGCCGAGTTCCAGGACCGCTGTTCGGAGAAATTCGGTGACCTCCGGAGCTCCGGCAAGACGATCGTGATCGTCAGTCACGCACTGGAATCGATCCGGAACCTGTGCGACGAAGCTGCCCTTCTCGAGCACGGCGAGCTGATCAGCGTCGGCCCTGCCGGGGAGATCTGCGACCAGTACCTGGACGACGTTCGCTCGAATCGAATGGACGGTAGCCAGGACGGGCTGCGCTTTGGATCCGGTGAGGTTCGCATCGAGCGCATCGAGCTCCTGGGCGCGGATGGGAGGCCCACGTACGACGTGCACACTGGCGACGCCGTGACATTCCGACTCCACTATCACGCGAGCGAGCCGATCGAGCGCCCCGTGTTCGGCCTCGGGCTCACGCGGATCGACGCGATTCACATCACGGGACCGAACACCAAAGACGCCGACATGATCCCGGAGAAGATCTCGGGACGCGGAATCGTCGATCTGAGCGTTGATCGCCTGCTCCTCGTGCCGGGCACATACGAGATCAGTGCCGCCGTCTACGACTACTACGTGTCCCACGCGTACGACTCCTGGCGTGATGTCTATCGATTCGACGTGGGGCACGGAACCCCGAACGAATCCTTCGGAGTTGTCTCCCTCGGCGGTACCTGGGCGATCACTCCCTCGGAGGAAGACGCATGACGCGCCCAACGGGATCGCTCGCTGACGCCCGCTCGACACGATCCGACATCGTCTCGGTCGTCATCGTCGCCGACGACGATCTCGACCTTGCTCTCGATACGGCCGAGCGGGTCGACGAGGACATCGTCGGCATCGCGTTGCAGCTCGTGATCGTGGGGACTGGGTCCGGCCTCGCGGCAGCGGTGAAGCGTCGACTCCCAGAGGCCACCGCCGTGATCGTCGCTCCGAACACGAGCCTCGCTGCGGCTCGCAACGCCGGGGCAGACAAGGTGCGCGGCGCGTACCTCGCGTTCGTCGAACGGGACTCGTTCCCGGAGCACCGCTGGCTCGGAGGGCTGATCGACGCGATCCGCGGCAACGCGAACGCGGCCGTCGCCGCGAGCAAGGTGCTCTACGACGACCGGACGGTGGCGTACGCGGATGCGGCTCTCACGTTCACGGGTGAGCCGATTCTCCCCCGGTCGGGCAAGCCCGACAGCAGCGATGTGGTGCGGCCGTTCGACGTGCTCTACCCATCGCCATGGGCGTTCCTCATCGAGACGAAGGCCTTCCGGTGGGTCGGCGGCTTCGACCCCGATCTCGCTGCTGGGGTCGAGCACGTCGAC
>JBKJJI010000428.1:0-7869 GCA_046598115.1 Acidimicrobiia bacterium
CATGTTCGGGCCGATGGCAATGCCGTCGGGGCCGGGCCACCGCAGCGCCTGCTCGGTGCACCACCAGTACTCCTCGAGCGTCTCGCCCTTCCACGCGAACACGGGGACGCCGGTCACCGCGATGGCCGCGGCAGCGTGGTCCTGGGTCGAGAAGATGTTGCAGGACACCCAGCGCACCTCGGCGCCGAGCGCCGTGAGGGTCTCGATGAGCACGGCGGTCTGCACGGTCATGTGCAGCGACCCCATGATGCGCGCACCCGCGAGCGGCTGCTCGGCGGCGTGGCGCTCCCGCATCGCGATGAGGCCGGGCATCTCGTGCTCGGCGAGCTCGATCTCCTTGCGGCCGAAGTCGGCGAGCGCGAGGTCGGCGACCTTGAAGTCGGGGCTGCCGTCGGCCTTGGTGGCCGGGCCGATGCCGCCCGTCTTCGGGGCAGTGGTCTGGGTCATGATGGACTCCTGGGGCTCGGGCGCGGTCGGATCACGCGGTTGGCTCACGAGGAGTCGGCCCGGATCACCGGGTCACAGCCATCTCCCCTGCACCGGTCCCCCGATGCTGCTGGGAGGCGGTGCCGGGAGGTGGGCCCGACCAGGCACCCATCGTAGCGGCGACGGCGCGAGATTTCTCCTCGAACGGGTGTCACGTTCGAGGAGACGTCTGGTCTTCTTGGCATGACCGAACAGGTGTTCGATGCTCGAACCTACTGCGACGAGCTGCGAACCCATTCGACCGAATGGCTACAGGCTCGGCGGCGCGAGCTGGTCCGCGACCAGCGCAGGCTGCGCGTCGAGGAGCTCGCGGTGACTCGGGTGCTCGACGAACGTCGTGCGCTGTCCGACGCTGACCCCACCGTGAGCGCGCGCACGACCCGCGACACCATCGAGGTCGCACGCGCGCTGGAAGCCCTGCCCGCGATAGCGGAGCGCGCGTACGCGGGTGAGCTCTCGTGGGACCAGCTCAAGCCATTGGTCGAAGTGGCGACGTCAGAGACCGACAGGCGCTGGGCATCGAAGGCGTCCAGATACGCGCCAGCAGATCTGCAGCGCCTCGCCCGCACGGCGAAGATCGTGTCGACCGAGGATGCCGCGGCGCGACGCGAAGCGCGGGAGCTGCGGTGGTGGGACGAACCCTCGAGCGGGATGGTCGCGGGACGGTTCCGGTTGCCCGACGTCGACGGCGTGCTCGTGAAGCGCGTCTTCGAGGAGATGACCTCGCGCATGCGCCCGGCGAAGGGCGAGCAGTGGGACTCCCTCGCCCACCGCGGGGCCGACGCGCTCGTGGAGCTCTGCACGAGATGGGCCGACGCCACCCCGGTCCGACGCTCCCGACCGCTTGTCGTCATCCACCGGTCGGCCGATGGTCAGACGGACGTCGACGGGATCCCCATCGCCGATACCACGGTCGACTCGTTGGTCCCGAGGGCACGAGTCGTCGAGCAGCACGACGACGCGCCGGCGACCGACCACGGCGCCGGACGGCTCGCGATCCCGGCGGCGCTGACCCGGGAGCTCGATCGACGGGACCCGCATTGCCGCTACCCCGGGTGCGAGCGCACCCGCGGCTTGCAGTACCACCATCTCGTGCCGGTCTGCCGTGGGGGGCGGACGATCCGCACGAACGTCGTCCGGCTCTGCGCGGTGCACCACCGCCTGATGGAGCCCACCGGCTGGGAGCGACTCGTCGGTGATCCCGACCGCCCCGACGGACTCACGCTCGTCCACGTCGGCGCGGAAGCACGCGCGGGGCCGGCACCATGACCACCGGTTCGCGCCTGGCTCGACGGGGCCGCCGCGGATCCTGCCCTCGGGTACACCCGTGACGACCTCGCCGAGCACGTCCGCACCGAGCACAGCTCGTTCACGTGGCTGTTCGAGCCGATGCTCGCCGCGGCGGGCTTCGAGATCCTGGAGCGTGACGTGCAGCGTCGGGTGTACGCCTCCTACACCTGCCGCCTCACCTGCGCGCGTACCCGTCGAGCGGTCCCATCCCGGCCTTGAGCTGGGCGATCGCGTCGATGGGGCCGGGGTCGACGTCGTTGTCGAGCGCGAGGTAGGAGCTCGCCCACATGCCGAGGTAGATCAGGTCGAGGACCTGGGCGAGGCGGCCCTCACCCTCGGCCTCGACCTCGAGCACCTGGACGAAGATCTCGTCGAGCATCTCGCGGGCCAGCGTGATCTGCTGCTGGAGCCGCGCGTGCTCGAAGCCGTGGCGCAGCTGCACGAGGGTGAACACCTGGCGGGTCACGTCGCCGTGCTGGCCCCACGCGCAGATCTCGTTGTGGTTGAGCTCGGGGTAGGCGGCCCAGAACGCCGGTGCCTTGGCGTTCTCGTTGATGTCGTTCTTGAACCGCTTCGCCGCGACGGCACCGAGCGCACCGCCTCCGTAGACGAGGGGGATCGTACGGCCGATGCGGCGCGCGAGCTCACGGGCCGGGTTCTTGTCGCCCTCGACGTCGGGCCGGCAGGCGTTGCGACGGCGCTGCAGCTGCTCCTGGGCCTTCACGAGCCCGGCGTGCGCCTCCGGGAGCATCCCCATCCGGAACAGCGACACGAAGAGCGGCGCCACGAGCGCGCCGAGCGCGGCACGGGGAACAGGGATGTCGGTCGGGCACGGGATCCGCAGGCCGCCGCGCTCGCTCGCGAGTGCGTCGAGTGCCCCACCGCTCGCGATGGTGACGACGTGCGCGCCGGCATCGAACGCGCCACGCGTCATCGAGACCGTCTCCTCGGTGTTCCCCGAGAACGACATCGCGAACACCAGCGTGCGCGGCCCGATGAACGCAGGGGTCCGGTACTGCTTCAGGACCACCACCGGCACCGGAAGGGCCGACCCGACGGCTGCGAGCACGTCGCCCGCGATGCCGGAGCCGCCCATGCCCAGCACGGCGATCGAGTCGATCGCGTCGGCCTTCGGGAGGCTCGACAGATCGAGTGCTCCCGCGAGCTCGTGCGCGGCGTCGAGCTGTTCGGGGAGGGCGCAGACGGCGTCGAGGAAGCCGAGCGAGTCGACGGCCACCGTGCCTACTGCTCCGGCGCGGACGACGCCTCGAAGGTGGGTGCGATCCCGTCGGCTGCAGCCTTCGCGGTGAGCCGCTCGTGCTCGGCGTCGTCGACCGTCTCGGCCTCGTCGATGAGCATGATGGGGATGTCGTCGCGGACGGCGTAGCGCCGCTTGAGGCGTGGGTTGTACAGCGACGACTCGTCCTCGAAGTAGAGGAGCGGTCCCTTGTCCTCCGGGCAGGCCAGGATCTCGAGCAGTTGCGGGTCGAGCGCCACGTGGTCTCCTGATTCTCTCTCGCTCGGTTCTCGGGCGACCCGTTCAGTCTGCCTCGCCGGCCACGATCGCGAGCACTTCGGCGGTGTGCTCGGCACAGGACTCGGCGTCGGCCGCCTCCAGGTTGAGGCGCAGGAGGGGCTCAGTGTTGCTCGCGCGGAGGTTGAACCACCAGTCGCCGAGATCAACGGTGAGGCCGTCGAGTCGGTCCTGGTCGGCCGTCGCGAACGACGCGGCCACCTGCTCGATCGAGGCCGCAGGGTCGGGGACCCGGCGGTTGATCTCCCCCGACGCCGCGTAGCGCTCCAGCGACATCCGCAGCTCCGAGAGCGGGACCGCCGCACGCGACAGGGTCTCGAGGACCACGAGCGCGGCGATGAGACCGGAGTCGGCCCGGTAGTTGTCGCGGAAGTAGTAGTGGCCCGAGTGCTCTCCGCCGAAGATCGCGCCGGTGTCGGCCATCACCTCCTTGATGAACGAGTGGCCGACGCGCGTCCGGATCGGCGTACCCCCGAGCTCGCGCACGATCTCGGGCACCGTCTTCGAGCAGATCAGGTTGTGGACCACCGTCCGGTCTTCGACGGCGAGCGCGCCCGCATCACCACCCGCGTTCTGGCGCTCGAGGATCGACCGGGCGACGATCGCGGTCGTCAACGACCCGCTGACTGGGTTCGCACGGTCGTCGACGAGGAACACGCGGTCGGCGTCGCCGTCGAACGCGAGCCCCACGTCGGCCGAGGTCGCGGTGACCTCACGCTGCAGGTCGACGAGGTTCTCGGGCTGGATCGGGTCTGCAGGGTGGTTCGGGAACGTGCCGTCGAGCTCGGCGAAGAGGATGCTGAGGTCGAACGGCAGGCCGTCGAACACCGCGGGGACGACGAGGCCGCCGATGCCGTTCGCGGTGTCTGCGACGACGCGTAGCGGGGCGAGCGTGGAGAGGTCGACGAACGAGCGGACGTGACGCACGAACTCGGGGAGCAGGTCGCGTGCCTCGACGCGCCCGGGCTGGTCGCCGCGCTCGAGCATGCCGTCCTGCACCGAGGCCTTGACCTGGCGCAGCCCGGTGTCCTCCCCCACCGGTGCGGCCCCGGCCCGGCAGAGCTTGATGCCGTTGTACTCGGCGGGGTTGTGGCTGGCCGTGAACATGGCCGCGGGGGCGTCGAAGTGCCCTGCCGCGAAGTACACGAGGTCGGTGGAGGCGAGCCCCAGGTCGACGACATCGGCGCCGGCGAGCGTCGCGCCCTCGATGAACGCCGCGACGAGAGATTCCCCGCTCGGCCGGGCGTCGCGTCCGACCAGCACCCGTCCGGCTCCCGTGAACCCGACGAACGCGTTGCCGACCCGCTGGGCCACCGACTCGTCGATCTGGTCCGGGTAGACGCCACGGATGTCGTAGGCCTTGAAGATCGCGTCGAGGTCACCGGTGCGGCGATCGTCGGGCATGGGGCGTCACCCTTGTCAGGACAGGGAGCGGAGGCTCGTCTCAGGAACGGTCGCCGACGACGTCGTCGTGACCGGACGAGTCGTCCATGGTATCGGCCCCCTTGTCCGGCCCTTCCTGGGCAGCCCCGCCCTCCTCGGCCTCGGGCGCGCGACGGCGGCGGCGCGGCAGCCAGATCATGAGGCCCACGGCGACGATGCCGGCACCGGTGCCCGCCCGTCCGAGCCATTCGGCCCCGGTCGAGGAGAAGTGCAGCGTCACGCGGCGCTCGGTGGGCACCACGACCATGAAGTTCGGGGTCGCGCGGTACGGGCCGTCGGCTCCGTCGACCTTCCAGTTCGGGAACCACGACTCCTTCACGATCACCGGGACACCGGTGCGCGAGACGTCGAAGGAGATCGACGTCTCGTCGCGCTCGACGTTCGAGATCGTCACCTTCGCCAGCGCGCGTTCCGGACGCGACCGGGCGGCCCGGGTGCCGGCGCGCTGCCAGGACTCCGGGCCGTCGACCACCAACGGACGATCGAGTGCGTCGGGGTCGTCGAACCAGGGCACACCGATGCAGTCCTGCCACTCGTGCACGCGGAGATGCTTCGCGTCGAGGCCCAGCTCGCGCAGACGGCGCACGCACGCGGCTTCATCGGCGGCGGTGAACTCGTCGACGACGACCGGCTGGTTGCGCAGGCCCTCGACGAGCGGCGCGTCCGCGACCCGGTAGACGCTCCACCCGGTCGGCGGCGCGGCGTCGAAGTCCGGTGACGTCGTCACGAGCCGGAGACGGTCGTCCCCGTCGGCGAGCTGCTTCGAGGCGTCGGAGTGCACCGCGAGGTACCGCACACCCAGGACCTGGAGCCAGCGGACGCCGAGCGCGAAGTCGGTCTGGGTCCGGTACCGGATGCCGCGCACGGCCCCCGACGAGTTGCCGGGCGCTGCGAGCGCAGCCGTGGCCATGAAGTGATACGGGGTCGTCGCCGAGGCCTCGTAATAGACGCCCTCCATCGAGGCGATCCGCCCGTCGGTCCAGTACGGGAGGAGCATCAGCGCCAGTGGCGAGCCGTAGACGTTGAGCTGGCTGTTGCCCTCCCAGAGCAGACGCCCGGGCGGGAGCTCGTCGGCTGCGTCGATGAGGGCGCGGTACTCGTCGAACTGCTTGGCCGGTGTCGCGCCGTCGCCCGTGACGTCCTCGTAGCCGCGGAAGTTCCACCGTACCCAGTACGGGAGGAAGGACTTGTCGCGATCGATCGCGACGAGCGCGCCGACCGCGAGCACCAGGGTCAGCGCAGCGGCGACGCCGAGCGTCACCATCCGTGTCGATCGGGCCGCACGCGCCTCGCGGTCGGTGCGCTCGGCCATCGCGCGCCGGGCGACCCGAGCCGCCACGCGCACGGCCTCTGCCGCACCCAGTCCCATGAGGAGGAACACCCCGAGGTACCAGAACGGGAGGAAGCGGAGGTTCCATGCCGGTGTCGCCTGGATGTCCTCCCAGAACCGGAAGAGCAGCCCCCCGGAAGCCGTGAGCGCGACGACGACGAACGTCGACGCACGCCGGTTGACGATGCCGCCGACGATCGCGATCGCGATCAGCAGCGTCGCACCCCATCGCCAGGGTGCGATGGCCTCGAAGTCGAAGAGGTACCTCGGGAAGAGGTAGTCGGAGTACTGCGTGATCGGCGTGTAGCGCATGTCGGTCGTGTACCGGAGCACCGCGAGGAGCGGGAAGGTCCAGACCGCGGTGAGCAGCGCGCCCACGCCTCCGATCACGACCGCTCTCCGCAACGACGTCCACGGTCGCGACGCGAGCCAGATGATCAGCGCACCCGTCGCCGCGAACACCGCGACCACGAGGTGGCTCATCACCGTCACGGCGAGCAGCACGGCGGGAAGCCAGAGCCGGCGCCCGGTTCGGAGACTCGTCGCCAGGGTCCCGAAGAACGCGAGCGATGCAGCCAGCGCGATCGTGAAGGAGTACTCCCCCGCGAGCGTGCTCGCGAGCGAACCCCCCGCGATGTGCTGGTTGAAGGCGATCGCCTTCGCCGCCTCCGACGTCCCCGGGTCGCCGTTGAAGAACAGGAACGCGGTCGCCGCCACCGCGAAGAACGCCGGTGCGGGACGTGGGAGGCGGAGCCCTCGCGCGAAGACGAACGCGCCGATCGGCAGGAGGATCGGACCGGCGGCGGTCCCCAGCTTGAACGCGACGTTGTACGGCGCGACGACGTCGAAGGCGACGATCAGCAGCGCCGGGATCGGGAAGTAGAACTGCCCGGCGGGGAACCCTGCGTAGAAGTCGGGCGACCACCCCGAGAGCCGGAACGGCAGCAGGTGGTCACGCAGGTACGCGGGCCACCAGACGTGGGCGGCGGTGTCGCCGCCCGATGCCGTCGTGTTGCGAAAGAGCAGCGTCGGCTCGAGCTGGACGAACACGAAGGCGCAGCACGCGGCGACGACGAGCAGCCCCACCCAGGCATCGAGCCTCGTCCACCACGCGGCCCCAGCGTCGGGGATGCCTGGATCCTCCGTCTCGGTGCGGAGCTCGGCCCCGGTCGCGGGGGTCGGGGTGTCGGGGGTCAGGGGTTCGGTGATGGGCCCCTCGTCGGCCGTCACGGGACCGCGGGGCGGCCCCGTCGTGTCGGCCATCCGCACAGCCTGCCAGGATCGGCGAGGCGGTCCGGGTCACCGGCGGCACAGGGCCGCGGCGACGTCGAGCCCTGTGTCAGGGGACCCGGACGAGCTCGAGGACCCGACCCAGCGGGATCGGACCGTCGGAGTCCTCCCAGGACTTCGCGTCACAGCGGCCGCAGCGTCGGAACGTCAGCTCCGCGTCGGCGACGCGCATGCGGATCTCGATCAGGGCGCCCTTGGCGCACGTGGAACAACGCATCTTGTCGACCTCCCAGTCGTGGTGCCTGACCAACATCGGCCGAGGGGACCGGGAACTTGAGCCGGATACGAAGTTCGGCGCGAGGCCGGGCCAGCCATCACGTGCGCCGAGCGTGACGTGCGCCGAGCTACGTGAGGATGAGGATCGCGGCGAGGAGGTTGAACCCCGCATGGAGGAAGATCGACTGGGAGAGGTTGCCGGTGCCGACGGCCCGCCAGCCACTCACGAGCCCCAGCCCGAGGAACGCGGGCACGTAGTAGTAGGCGTCGGGGTCGCCCA